>OMSZ01000103.1 GCA_900313855.1 uncultured Eubacteriales bacterium | reverse complement strand
CACCAACCTGAGTAAGCTCCTGAAGATCATTCTTCGGATTAATACACTCATATGAGGACTGCATTACAATGATATTCTTAAATGTAAGCACGTTGTCATTTTCATCAGCCATATTATCGATCTGCGGAGCATTGTACTCATATCTGTCGTAAAGCTTCTTCTCAGCATTATAAACAAAGTAAGGCTGTGAATAGCTACTGAAATTAACATGAACCGTTCCTTCAGCCGCAATGCCATCTTCGATATCAGTATCCTCTTCATTAAATGACAAAACCTTTTTGTGAGAATCCTTATACTGATCAGAATAACCTAAATCCTTAATACCCTGAAGAATTCTTTCGCCTGTTGTATAGGCATTATGCGGAGCAACTCTGGCGTTATCACGATAAAAGCCCGGATCGTACGTCATACCGTTAATATTGTCGATTTTCTTTTTCTCAAGCATTTTCTTAGCCGGCTTTGACTGTCCGTAATGAACATATATAGCATCATATTCATTGGCAATATTGATATAATAATGTCTGGCACTTCTAACAGAACCCACCTTCTCAAGGTCTGAGTACTCAGAGAAAAGAGGCATTATACGTGTAATACCGCCCTCTACCATACATTCATAGATGATATCTGCCTGTTTTGTACAGGAAGAAGGAAGTGCTTCCTTCAAATTATTGATCATAACAGCGATCGGTCTGTGAGGCTTATATTCCTTAGACCATTCACCGGTAAGCTCATTATAATTAAGACCGGCATGAGGATCCTCTGTTGTGGTAGCCTCTGTTGTAGTAGCCTCTGTAGTAGGTGCTTCAGTAACAGGCTCTTCCTTTTTACCACAGGCGGTAAATGATAACAGAGCCGCTGAAAAAATTGAAAGTGTAATGATTTTCTTTAAAGTAATTCTTTTCATTTTTAGTCTCCTTTGTTAGATTATTGATCGTCTTTATTATTAACCATCACTTATCCCTTGTATAACCTATAGATCTCAAAATCTCCTCCTGCATATCCTCCATCTTTTGTCTTTCATCATCATCAATGTGATCAAAACCGGAAAGATGCAGCATACTGTGAGCGATAAGAAAAGCATATTCTCTCGTGAAACTATGTCCATAGCTTTCTGCCTGCTCTATAACCTTTTCAAGCGAGATCATTATGTCTCCTAACATCAGCTCACCGGTATCATTATTAAAATAAATATCAGACTCATTCTCAACAATAGAAAAATCACCCGGCTTAATGAAGTCGATCGCCGGAAAAGACAAAACGTCCGTAGGCTGATCAATATTGCGTGTCTGTCTGTTAGTTTCCTTAATCCCCGCATTATCTGTAAGAAGTATATTAATCTCACATTCATAAGGACAATGCAGATAGTCAAGGGAAGCATTAACAACTTTGTCTGCAATAGCTTCATATTCTATTCCGAGAGAAATATCCATTTCGTTGTCAATAAATATTGTCATAGTATCACCGATTATCCTGATCAATATAATAATATTCACATTATACATTATATGGATAAATAAATCAACCCTGCACAAAATATAGTAATTATTTACCTGTTTTTTTAGTTGATCTCTTATTATTATGCCTTACATTATTGTCTTCATATCTGTCATAGGCCTCAACTATTTTCTGAATAAGGGGATGTCTGACAACATCAGCGCTTGTCATATTACATACTCCTATATCTTCAACATTTTTTAACACCTTCAACGCAACATCAAGACCGCTGATCGCATCCTTTGGAATATCCTTCTGGGATAGATCACCGGTAATGATAGCTTTAGAACCAAAGCCTATTCGTGTCAAAAACATTTTCATCTGCGCAGGTGTGGTATTCTGCGCTTCATCTAACACAATAAATGCATTATCTAAGGTTCGTCCCCTCATATAGGCAAGAGGAGCCACCTCGATCAAGCCCTTGTCCATATTCTTGATAAAGCTGTCTGCCCCCATGATCTCATATAAAGCATCATATAACGGTCTTAGATACGGATCAACCTTACTTTGAAGATCACCCGGGAGAAAACCTAGTTTTTCACCTGCCTCTATTGCTGGTCTTGTTAAAATTATCCTGTTTATCTCATTATTCTTAAATGCTGTAATAGCCTTTGCCATAGCAAGATAGGTTTTTCCCGTTCCTGCAGGTCCGATACCAAAAACGATCATATTTGAGTCTATCGCATCAAGATATTTCTTTTGCCCTAAGGTCTTGGCTTTAACAGGTTTTCCGTTAATCGTATGACATATTATATCCTTATCAAGCTCCGCAACCTCGCCGGTTCTTTCATCGATAGATAAGGAAATTGTATAATTAACATTCTGTTCTGTTATCTCATTCCCCCGCTTTGCTAACTGTACAAGTGAATTGATAATATCAGATGTGCGTTCAACCGCTGAATCAGAACCGATTATCTTAAGCTCATCACCTCTTACGATAATGGTAACATTCATAGCCTTCTCTATCTTTTTGACATGACAGTCATATTGTCCGAAAACATTGGCAATACAATCTGCCGGTATAGTGATATTCTTCTCCGTCTTATTCATTCTTTTCTCCTGTCCTTCTTAAGTCGTGCAATTGGTTCAATCACGGAGATTTTCCCTTTGGCCTCCATTTTATCACCATTCTTTACTATTGTAACATCATTTTTTATGATTTCCAGTCCATTTTGTTGAAACTCATTAATTTTTTTATTCAATCTTTCATTTAATATATGCTCAGCCACTTTATCCGTACGCGACGAATTCTTAAGATTATAAGGTTTTCTGGTAATAACCTTATAACCTATGGGTAGATAAAAATTATGAAACAGCCTTAATTTGTGAATTCTTGTAAGCGTGTCATAGTTTTTTGAATTAATCTTCGGAAGATAAGGGGTCAGGCAGTAATCCATAAAAAATACGGTTATATGCTTTTTCGATTCATCTAAATACTCTTTTTCATAATAATTAAGATCTATATAGTCACTATACCTGTACGTGGTTTTACCATATACATCTCCATCCGCT
>OMSZ01000397.1 GCA_900313855.1 uncultured Eubacteriales bacterium | reverse complement strand
CTTATAAGATTCAGCAGATATTTAAGAGGTGAAAGGGAACCTGAAAAGGCTAAGGAGACGGCTAAGGCAGTTAAAACCATAGTGCTCTTAATAGCTGTCGGTGCAGCTTCGATATCATTTGATTCCAAAGCGGCAGTTAATCGTAATTTCGACAATTATATCCAGATGGTATATAGCAGCGATAATGGCCTTCCGTGTGGTGAGGCTAATGATATCATCCAGTCCAATGATGGTATTTTGTGGGTAGGTACGTATGCCGGTCTATACAGATACAACGGTATAGAGTTTAAGCTGATGAGCGATTATCATTCGGTAAGAAATGTTAACTGCCTTTATATGGATGAAGAGGGAAGAATATGGATAGGTACCAATGATAACGGATTATCAATAGCTATCAATGAGAAGGTAACTAATGTAATAGACGAAGATAAAGGTTTGCCGGCGAATTCCGTAAGAAGTATCGTGAAGAATTCAGAAGGCCAATATTACGTAGGTACGACATCGGGAATGCTGGTGCTCTCATTAAACGGAGGTCTTGATACCGTGGGAGAGATACCGGAGGTTGTCTATGCGCATAGCAGCTCGGCAGATGCAGAGGGCAATGTTTGTGCCGTAACCAATGATGGTCATTTATATCTTATAAATGGTGAGAAGGTTGTATGTTCGCTGACATCAGATGTAGAGCAGGAGATATTTACAAGCTGTGTATTTGATCAGGATGGTATTTTGTATGTAGGTACATCCTCTAATAATATATATTGCTATGATATTTCCGCCGGGGAATTCAAGAAAACCGGCACTTTAAACAGCGGCGAGCTTAATAATATCAACAGAATATATGTTTCTGAAGATGGGGAAATGTACGTCTGTGCCGATAACGGCGCCGGCTGTTTTGATTCCTTTAATAAACTTAAAGTGATCAACACGGGAGCCTTCAATAATTCCATTGACAGTATGGAGATAGATTACCAGGGTAATCTGTGGTTTTCTTCATCAAGACTCGGACTTTTGAAATTGTCGGATTCTTCATTTTCAGATCTTTATCAATCCATTGGTATGGCAGGAGCGGTAGCTAATACCGTAACACAGTGGAAGGATGAACTTTATGTCGGAACCGCTAACGGACTTGATATCATTAATCTTAAGGCTAATAAGGAAATAGAGAATGACCTTACTGAACAGTTTAAGGATATCCGTATCAGATGTATCAAATGTGACAGTGAAAACAATCTGTGGATATGTACTTACGGTAAAGGTCTGTTTAAGATAAATGAAAGCGGTGAGATCACTGTTTTTGACAGTACCGATAAGAAGTTTGGAGACTGGGTAAGAGTTGTAATAGAGCTTTCTGACGGCAGGATGTTAGCCTCTAGCGATATAGGAGTTGGTTTCATCAAGGGTGATGATATTACTGAGGTTATACGTTACGACCAGGGGTTATCAAGCGCGATGATCCTTTGCATGGTGGAGCTTTCTGATGGAAGAATAATGTGTGGAACCGATGGAGACGGTATCGCGGTTATAAAGGACGGAGAGGTTACGCAAAGACTGACAAGACGTGAGGGAATAAGCTCTGATGTAGTCCTTAGAATAGTTGAGGATCCGATTGAAAAAGGTGCGTATATTATAACAAGTAACGGTATGTGTTACATGGATAGCTATAATAATATAACTCTTTTGGAGAATTTCCCTTATTCCAATAACTATGACATATGGCCGATGGAGGATGGAACGCTGTTTGTTTTGAGCAGTGCGGGCATATATGTATTAAACAGATATGAGCTTATCGGTGTGAGCAGTACTCCCGAATATGAGCTGCTTGATTCCAAGAGAGGTCTTAGGTCGGCGCTTACGGCTAATTCATGGGATTACATGGATGACAAAGGTAATCTGTATCTTTCCTGTGACAGCGGCATTTATTGTTTGAATATACATGATTACAGTATGAGCAAAAAATCATACCGTATGATGGTTTCCTCCATTTATCTTGATGGCGAGCAGCATGAGCTGCAGCGTGGTGAGGAGTTCCATATAAGCCGTGGGGTTACAAAGATTGAGATCGTTCCGGAGGTCATCAATTATACGATATATGATCCTATTGTTGCTTATTATCTTGAGGGCTTTGATATACAGCCTACTGTAGTTTTGCTAAGTGATATCACTAATATTGTTTATACCAATATTCCTGCGGGAAATTATAAGTTCCATTTGAGGGTATTAGACAATAAAGGCGAGGAGATCATTGAGGAAAGTGTATATAAGCTGGTTAAGGATACAGAGCTTCATGATACACGTTTATTCCGTCTGTATATGATCATAGTCGGAATGTTAGCGGTATCATGGTTTACATGGTTTATTGTAAGAACTCAGATACAAAGAACACTTAATTTCCAGAAGAAAGAGCTGGAATTTGCCAGAAATCAGCTTAGAATGGGTAACGAAACCATTCTTGCGATCGCTAAGACGGTGGATGCTAAGGATGAGAATACAAGTCTGCACTCGCAAAGGGTTTCCGATTACAGTGTTCTTATAGCCAAAGAATTGGGCTTTACCGAGGATGAGTGTGAGAATATCAGAAAAGCTGCTCTTTTGCATGATATCGGTAAGATCGGTATTCCTGACAGGGTGCTTAATAAACCCGGGAAGCTTGATGATAAAGAATATGAGATAATGAAGTCGCATGTTACACGTGGTGCGGATATTCTTAAGGATTTCACATTGGTAGACCATGCAATTGAAGGTACTATGTATCATCATGAGAGGTATGACGGAAAGGGTTATCCGCAGGGCTTATCAGGTGAGGAGATACCTTTATACGGAAGAATAATAGGTATTGCAGATGCGTTCGATGCAATGACAGCTAACCGTGTATATCGTAAACAGCTTGATTTTGATATAGTGTTAAATGAAATATTAAGATGCAAAGGAACGCAGTTTGATCCTGATATGACGGATATTCTTTTAAAGCTCATTGAGGAAGGCAGCATTGATGTTGACGCATTATATGGAAAGCCTGTTCTTAAGGAGGCGCTTGCAAATTTCAAAAAAGACAGTAAGGAGGATGAGGACAGATGAGAAGAATGAGAATCATTACCGTACTTACTGCTTTAGCCGTTATAGGTGTATATCTGATGATCAGTATATTCGGTACTTCGAATAAGAGGGAAATGCATCAGATCAAGGTTGGTTTTGTATATGATGGCGATGAGAGTGCTCCGTATACAAACAACTTTATCAGAGTGCAGAAAATGATCGACAGCTATGATTACGGTGGAATGGTAACCACAGTTGCCAAAAGTAATATCAAAGCGGAAAACGGCGAAAAGGCAATTCTTGAGCTTGTCAATGAGGGCTGTGATCTGATATTCACAACCAGCTACGGATATGGTGAGGCTGCCAAGAAGATGGCAGAGGAACACCCTGATATTGAGTTCTGTGAGGCAACCTGTGATAATGCCAACGATGATCCGGTACTTCCGAACTATCATACATTTATGGGAGAGATATATCAGGGACGATATGTTTCGGGAATTGTTGCCGGAATGAAGCTTAAAGAAATGATAGATCAGGGTGTGATCACGGAGGATCAGGCTATTGTAGGATATGTGGGAGCATATCCATACGCAGAGGTTATTTCCGGTTATACTGCATTTATTCTTGGAATAAGATCCATTGTTCCTACTGCGGTCATGAAGGTCAGATACACTAATACCTGGACCGGCTATACGTTAGAGAAAGAATGTGCCAAGCAGCTTATAGAAGAGGGCTGCGTGATCATATCGCAGCATTCCGATACTACAGGCCCTGCTGTTGCCTGTGAGTATGCATCAGAAAACGGCAAGGTGGTTTACAACGTCGGATATAACCAGAGCATGATAGATGTTGCGCCTACAACATCGCTTATAAGTACAAGGATCGACTGGTCTCAATATATGTTTGAAGCAGTTAATGCCGTATTGTATGGCGAGAAGATTGAAGATCATGTTAAAGGCAATGTTCACGGCAATGATGTCGGCGCCGGCTTTGAAGAGGG
>OMSZ01000076.1 GCA_900313855.1 uncultured Eubacteriales bacterium | reverse complement strand
TGAGAAACGTCATATTCTACTTCTAACAGGTTTAATATATTGTCCCATTGTTTTTCTAATGTTTCTTTAATCTGTTCCTGCATTCCTAAATATATCCTCTCAAAAAATATAGAATAAATGAATACGCATACGAAATAATAATACACTAATTTGCCTTTTTTTTCAAGAAAAAAACTGCTTTATTTAATGCTTATATTATTCATTTTTTATAAGTTTAAGAGTTGTAATTATTGATAAAAATATTATAGATATTTTTACAGTTACATAACTTGGGAATGATTAATTAATAATTATTAAGAATATAATAATTAATGTGGATAAGTTAAATCAACATTAAAAAATGAATAATGAAGATACTTTTTTATAAAAAAATATATGATTATCAACATTTATCCACAAGTTATCCACATTCTGTGGATAAAAATTATGTAAACGTTAATAATTATTAAATAATTGTATGTGAATTTTCTTTGACCACAATATTTTGTATCTAATAAAAAAAGAGTAAAAAATATAAAGAATTGCTTGACTTATAAAGGCTTTTTTAATATAATGGCAAATGTGTTTTCGCAGTGAATAATAATATTTATCTACTATATAATGTAGATTTTATCGATCAATCTCACTGCATTTGTAAAGGAGGTGTATTGTAATATGAAGATGACATTTCAGCCAAAGAAAAGACAGAGATCTAAAGTTCATGGTTTTAGAAAAAGAATGAGTACATCTAACGGAAGAAAAGTTTTATCAGCAAGACGTGCTAAAGGAAGAAAGAGATTATCTGCATAATCAGATATAGAATCTTAATTAGGTCACAACAATGTGGCCTATTTTTCCATTATTAAGGACATCATTATAATAATGAAACAAATAATTTCTTTAAAAAACAGTTTAGAATTTGGAAATGTATATAAACAGGGTAAATCCTATGCAAACAAATACCTTGTTATGTATATAACAGACAATGATCTGGAGATTAACAGACTTGGGATATCTGTTAGTAAAAAGGTGGGTAATTCAGTTGTCCGCCACAGAATCACCAGATTGATTAGAGAAGCCTACCGACTGCATATTAATGATCTTATAAAAGGCAAGGATATTGTAGTAGTAGCAAGGGTTAATTCTAAAGGTCATAATTATTGGGATATTGAAAATGCATTTCTACATTTGACTAAACTGCATCATATTATTAAATCTGAAGAATCATTTAATTAATCCCTTATAATTATGTAATAATTTATGAGAAGAAATGGGTGATGAATTATAAAACAATTTGTCAGAAGTATTTTTATTATGCCCATAAGAATTTATCAGAAATATTTTTCAAGACTTAAAGTATATTCATCCTGTAAATATTATCCCACATGTTCTAATTATGCTATTGAAGCAATTGATAAGCATGGAGTTATTGTCGGGATATTATTGGGAATATGGAGAATATTAAGATGTAATCCATTTTCAAGGGGTGGATATGATCCCGTACCTGATAAAGTATGCAACTGCAGAAAACACAAAAAAATTAAATATTGAAACAGTATAAAGGAGGAATAATATCTTGATGTTTTTAACAGCACAGGGTGGAATTCTCGGACCATTTGCTTTATTACTTGGTAAATTATTCGATCTTATATATAATTTATTTGCAAATGACAGCGGAATTGCCAATCTGGGTGTTTGTATAATCTTATTTACTATTGTTGTTAAACTGTTGCTGTTTCCTTTAAGTATCAAACAGCAGAAATCAGTTAAGATCAATTCTGTAATACAACCGGAAATTCAAAAGATTCAGAAAAAGTATAAGGATAAAAAAGATCAGGAATCAATGCTTAAGCAGCAGCAGGAGGTACAGGCAGTATATGATAAATACGGTACTTCTATGACAGGTGGTTGTTTAACTTCATTTATTCAGATTCCAATTATCTGGTCATTATACAGAGTTATTCAAAATGTTCCTGCATATGTTACTAAGATCAAAGATATGTATGAACCGATAGCTCAGGGAATAATTGATGCAAACGGAAGCAATACCAAAAGCTTTCTTGTTGATTTTGTTAATAATAATAATGTCAGTGGTGCATCCTATGCTATCAGGACATTCGAAAAATTAGATGCTTCTGATATTACGGTCAACAGAGTAATAGATGTTTTATCTAACTTTGGTGTTTCTAATCTTCATCAGCTGTTAGATAGTATAGGCAAATCAGATCAATTAGCCGGTAATGTTGATAATATCAATAAGATACATTCATTTATTTTAGGTATCAATATTTCAGAGGCTCCGGGTTATAAGCTTTCATGGGCATTATTGATTCCTATTACTTCAGCGCTTTTCCAGTTCCTTTCGATGAAGGTTTCTAATACTGCAAATAGTGCTGCCGGTAATGATACTGCCGGTTCAATGATGAAGAGTATGCAGTTTACAATGCCTTTAATGTCATTATTTATATGTATTACATTACCTGCAGGTATTGGTGTTTACTGGTCAATAAGTGCTTTGATAACACTTATTACCCAGCTTCTTATAAATGCTTATTATGATCATCAGGATATGGATAAGATTCTTGAGGAACAGATGGCAAAGGCAGAAGAGAAGCGTAAGAAAAATGGCGGTAAGAAATCATTTATGCAGAGAATGATGGATCAGTCGGCACAGGCTCAGGAAGAGATGGAAAAACAGCAGGCTATGAAAAAGAATTCCGCTGCTTCACTTAGAAATTATGTACCTTCAAGCGAAGCACAGAATGTCTCCGATAAGAATAAAAATAAGAAATACAAGGAAGGAAGTATCGGAGCAAAAGCTAATATAATGATGAATTATAATAATAAAGATAGTGAAAAGTAATACGAAAAAGGAGGACATAGAAATGGGTTACAGTGAATTTAAAGGAAAAACAGTAGAAGAAGCTCTTACAAATGCTTCAATAGAGCTTGGAGTTGCAAGTACAGAGTTAGATTATGAGGTAATAGATAAGGGATCTTCAGGATTCTTAGGTATCGGTGCAAAGCAGGCAGTTATCAAGGCTAAAAAGAAGGAAGATAATAATGAAAAAGCTGCCCGTTTAGATAACGCTGCATCTAATAATGCAACAAAGAAGGATAATAAAGAGAAGAAAGATAATAAAAAAGAAGCAGATAATGTAAAGGATGATATTACAGAAGAAATAAGTGCTAAGCAGACAGAAAAGGTTGTTGAGAATAAGGATGAGATCATTAAGAATACCTATGCTTATCTTGATGAATTATTTAAGGCAATGAAGATAGAGACAAAGGTTACTATTGATTTTGATGATTCAAACAACAATATGAATATCAATCTCGAAGGACCTGAGATGGGTATACTTATCGGTAAGAGAGGACAGACACTTGATTCTTTACAGTATCTTATAAGTCTTTTTGTTAATAAGGAGAGTAAGGCTTATATCAGAGTTAAGCTTGATACTGAGAATTATCGTGCAAGAAGAAAAGAGACTCTTGAAAATCTTGCTAAGAATATTGCATTTAAGGTCAAGAGAAGCAGAAGAAGTGTTACTCTTGAGCCTATGAATCCTTATGAGAGAAGAATTATACATTCTGCACTTCAGAATGATCGTTATGTTTCAACAAGAAGTGAGGGAGAAGAGCCATATCGTAAGGTAGTTATTTATCTTAAGAAATAGATGATCATTGTATAATTTCCATTAAGTTTTATATTTAAGACGGAAATGACCCTCGCCTCTAAGCAAAGCGTAGGCGGGGGTCATATTAATATGAGATATAATTTTGGCGTTCTTGAATTTTGGAGGAAAATATGACAGGAATGACAGATACGATCGCTGCAATAGCAACGGGTATGAATCAGGGTGGAATAGGTGTTATAAGAGTAAGCGGCAATAATGCAATTTTAGCTGTGAATAAAATTTTTATTCCAAAGAGAAATGGTAAAGAAATAAATAAGCTTGATTCTTATACTGCTGCTTATGGCAATATAGTAAATCCTATCGATAATGATATAATTGATGAAGTGATCGTATTGGTAATGAAGGCTCCTCATACTTATACAAAAGAGGATGTAGTTGAGATAGATTGTCACGGTGGAATGCAGGTTATGAGAGATATTCTGCATTTACTTATTAATTTGAATAATATAATCTCAAAAGAGGTTAATAATAATAGATTAAATAACAACAATGTTGAAGATGAATTATTAAGAGTAAGACTTGCAAAGCCCGGTGAATTTACTGAGAGAGCTTTTCTTAACGGACGTATAGATTTATCCCAGGCTGAGTCTGTTATGGATCTTATTTCTGCAAAAAGTGAGATTGCAGCAAAAACAGCGCTTTCTCAGTTAAAGGGAAATCTGAAAAATAAGATCACAGACATAAGGAAAGAGCTGATACACAATATTGCATTTATCGAGTCGGCGTTAGATGATCCGGAACATTACAGTCTTGATGGATTTTCTGATAAGCTTAAGGATATACTAAATGATAAGCTTAACAGTATTGATCATCTTATTGAAACCGCTGATAACGGTAAGATGATGAAAGAGGGAATACGCACTGTTATTCTTGGAAAGCCTAATGCCGGTAAATCATCAATTCTAAATGTACTTACAGGAAAAGACAGAGCAATTGTTACGGATGTGGCAGGAACGACAAGAGATACCCTTGAGGAATTTGTTTCAATTAACGGAATACCGCTTAATATAATTGATACTGCCGGAATCAGAGAAACAGATGATGTAGTTGAAAAGATTGGTGTGGATAAATCTTTGTCTGCAATGGAGGAAGCAGATTTAATATTATATATTATAGATTCTTCCGTTCCCCTAGATCAGAATGATATTCAGATCATGGAGAAGATAAAGGACAGACAGGTTATCATTTTATCTAATAAATCAGATTTGGATAATGTGATAAATGAAAAAGACATAAGAAAATATCTTGATAGTAAGATAATTGAGATAAGTGCTAAGGAACAGTCAGGCTTTGAGACTTTCTATGAAGAGCTTAATAATCTTTTCTTTAAGGGAAGGCTTTCTTATAATGATGAAATATATATCACCAATGAAAGACATAAGGCTGCACTTGTATCTTCTGCTGTTTCTATAAAAAATGCTATCACAAGTATTGATGACGGAATGCCTGAAGATTTCTATACCATAGATCTGATGTCGGCATACGAGCAGCTTGGTTTTATCATAGGAGAATCCGTAGAAGATGATCTTGTTGATACAATATTCCGGGAATTTTGCATGGGTAAGTGAACCAAGTAGTACCCTGTGCCTGCACAAAAAGCAATATTTGATGGGCTAAGTGTACTGAGTCAAAGATGAAATGGATTGTGAGTAAATTTATATTATGAGTTTGTATAAATAATACGATCTGTTAGAAAATTTTATTGAGCAGAATAATGTTAAGAATAAGATCGGATGAATAGGAAGAGAGAATACAATGAATAATAATTTAGAAGAAACATATGATGCCGTTGTTATCGGTGCAGGTCATGCAGGCTGTGAAGCTGCACTTGCACTTGCAAGAATGGGAATAGAGACAATTATATTTACAGTCAGTATGGATAGTGTGGCAATGATGCCTTGTAATCCTAATATCGGGGGCTCTTCAAAAGGGCATCTTGTAAGAGAGATTGATGCACTTGGCGGTGAGATGGGAAAGAATATCGATAAGACCTATATTCAGTCAAAGATGCTTAATCGTTCCAAGGGTCCTGCTGTTCATTCGCTTCGTGCACAGGCTGATAAGGTAGAATATACCAAACAGATGAGAATAACTATGCAAAATACCGAGCATCTGACTCTTCGTCAGGCAGAAGTTGCTGAAATAATAGTTGAGAATATTGGTGTTTCTGAAAATGAGTACGTTCAGGCAAATAATGAATTATCAACAGATAATAATTTATCTGCGGTTAAAAATAATTCAAGCACAGGTAAAAAAATTGTCCGTGGCGTTCGTACCAAATCAGGTGCTACTTATTATGCAAAGGCAGTTATAATATGTACCGGTGTGTATCTGAACGCAAGATGCATATACGGTGATGTTGTTAATCATACAGGACCGAATGGTTTATCTGCTGCAACATTTCTTTCTGATTCTCTTGAGAAAAGTGGTATTCCTGTCAGACGTTTTAAGACCGGAACTCCTGCAAGAATTGATAAGCGAAGCATTGATTTTTCTAAGATGGAAGAGCAGTTTGGCGATGAAGATATAACACCGTTTTCATTTACAAATCGGGCAGAGGATATTAAAAGAGATCAGATAAGCTGCTGGCTTACATATACCAATGAAACAACCCATGAGATCATAAGAAATAATATAGACAGATCGCCTCTGTTTTCAGGAGCGATAGAAGGTACCGGTCCGAGATATTGTCCTTCGATAGAAGATAAGGTAATGAAGTTTGCTGATAAGAACAGACATCAGGTATTTATCGAGCCGGAGGGTGAGTTTACCAATGAGATGTATATTGGTGGAATGAGCTCATCTCTTCCTGAGGATGTTCAATATGCAATGTATAGAAGTGTGCCAGGTTTAGAGAATGCAAAGATTGTGAGAAATGCTTATGCTATAGAATATGATTGCATAAGTGCTCTAATGCTTAATCACACATTGGAATTTAAAGATATTGATGGTCTTTACAGCGCAGGGCAGATGAATGGAAGCTCCGGTTATGAGGAGGCAGGTGCGCAGGGACTTATGGCAGGAATAAATGCTGGTAGAAAGATTCAGGGAAAAGAAGAAATCGTACTTGATAGATCGCAGGCTTATATCGGCGTGCTTATTGATGATCTTGTTACAAAGGAAACAAGAGAGCCTTATCGTATGATGACTTCACGTGCGGAATATCGTCTGTTGCTAAGACAGGATAATGCAGATCTTCGTTTAACAGATCTAGGACATGAGATAGGATTGATATCTGATGAAAGATATGAGAAATTCTGCTCAAAGAGAAAGTTGATAAATAATGAGATCAATAGATTATCCGAGACTATGGTAGGTGCCAACAAAAAAATCCAGCATTTTCTTGAGGAGCATAACAGTACAACCTTAAAGACTGCAGCTTCACTCGCTGATCTTATCAAGCGTCCGGAGCTTGATTATATATGTGTGGAAGAAATTGATAATGAAAGGGCTTTAATTAAAGAAGAGGCTTTTTATAAGGAAAACATTTCAAAGGAAGTCATTGATCAGATAAATATTGAGATCAAATATGACGGTTATATTAAAAGACAGCGCATGCAGGTTGATCATTTTAAAAAGTTAGAGGGTAAAAGGATACCCAAAGATATTAATTATGATGATGTGAAAAATCTTCGTAAGGAAGCTAGACAGAAGCTTAATGAAATCCGTCCTGAGAATATAGGACAGGCATCAAGAATATCCGGAGTTTCACCTGCTGATATATCTGTTTTGTTAATATATCTTAAATAATATATCTTAGATTGAGATAATATTTATCTTTTAGAAAAGTGTAGATAAATACACCTGATAAAATAGTGCGGGTCATGAACAAACATGTTTTAAGATAATCAATTTTTATAAAAGACAGATGGCAAAAAATATGGATGACAAAACGGAGTAAATTAATATGAACAAATTGCTTGTTATTCCTTCAATTATATTTTTTATATTGGGTATAATAGGTTTGTTGATTCCTGTTATACCTCAGATTCCATTCTTTGCTGTTAGTATCATTTTGTTAGCAATGGCTTCTGATAGATTTAAAAGATTTATTATTTCAACAAATGTATATAAAAACCATTTAAAAAAATATGTAGATAAGAATGAAAAACTGTCAAGACTCATGATGGTTGATAATAAATCGGATGGTGATCAAGATATAAAGGATAATGAAAAGGATTGATCATTTATTAAACAGGGAGATAATTATTCATGGAAAGATTAATTAAACGGGCAGAACAATTAGGTATAAGTTTAACCGAAGAACAGATAAGAAGCTTCAAGCTTTATTATGAAATGTTGATCGAAACGAATAAAGTAATGAATCTTACTGCAATAACAGAAATAGATGATGTGATCACAAAGCATTTCATCGATTCTATATCTTTGGTAAAAGTCTTTTCGGAGTTATCACAATATGAAAAAGAAGATAATAATGACAGTATTGAACCGATAAGGATACTTGATTTGGGAACAGGCGCAGGTTTTCCAGGAATACCGCTTAAAATCGTGTTTCCAAAAATAGAGATAATTCTTATGGATTCTTTGAATAAAAGAGTTATGTTTCTTCAGAATGTAATTCAAAAATTAAACATGGTTAATATTACTGCTGTTCACGGAAGAGCTGAAGAGATGGCAAGAAAAAAAGAATACAGGGAACAATTTGATCTTTGTGTCAGCAGAGCGGTTGCTAATCTTTCAACACTTAGTGAATACTGTATTCCTTTTGTTAAAACAGGAGGATGCTTTATCTCATATAAGGCTGCAGATATAGAAGAAGAAACAGATAATGCCAAAAATGCAATAAAAATATTAGGTGGAAATTTAACTGCGGTTAAAAAAGTTATACTGCCCGATACGGATATAGAAAGGGCATTTGTTATCATCGATAAAAAACGAGCAACACCTAAAGCTTATCCGAGAAAAGCCGGTACTGCTAATAAAAATCCGTTGTGATATCAAAATAAAAAACACTCATAAGGAGTGTTTTTTATTTTACGGATATTAGGATACATTTTCGTTTTGTTTTTGATGACGCTTTTCCATACGTCTTAACTGAATATTTTTCTGTCTGTTTTTTATCTTTTCATAATCTCTTTTGTTGATCTTTTCAACCTTTTTGATTACGAATACCTCATCATATTTTGTCGGCTTGAATTTGATCTTTCCACATTGAAGACCATGTGTCCAACATTTACCTACACATATCTGATTAGTATTATTAGAAAACCATTTGATCTTTGGTTTCAATTCTCTGTTGCATTTATAACAATGCATTGATGAGATAAAACTGTCTTCCATTGCTGTGGTTTTATCAGGAAAAGTTCTGCTGATATATTCGATGGAATTGATATGCTTTAATGTGATCTCTTCCTCTTCACAGGTTGGATAATGGTAACAATCCACACTGTACATATCAGATAGCTTTCGATGACTCATTTTCTGAAATACCCTTGCAGTATAATAAGCATCGTTCTTAGCACAATGAAAAGCTCCGTCAATTGGGATCTTCATTTTTTCAACTGCCTTCTCTAAGCTTGGATGTTTGTTTTTATCGCCTAGCTTAGTTACTGCAAATATTTCCTGAACATCGTAATATTTAAGCGGATATGGAAGGTTTTTAAAATAGTAATAATCCATATTCTGTTGTAGGTGGATTAAGTCTAACGGACCCCAGGTACAAAAAATGTAGTCATCTCCACACCATTCTTCAAATTCACGATATACCTCATAAAATGGTCTTCCGGTTCTTAGCAATGTTTCATCATAATTAAGAAGCTCTCTGATAGCCGGATGAAGATGACGATGAATTTTGGGTTTGACAATACTTCCATATTGATCGATGATATTAAAATTGTCATCAAGCTTGGCAGCGCCTATCTCGATAACTTCAAATGGAAGTCTCTTGGAATTATAACTGTCCTTTCGACCCTGGTTCCATTCAAGATCCAAAACTATGTAGTTCATATTATTCCTTTGATGTATTAATTAGCACGCATTCTTCTGATATTGTCATTGTTGTCATTATAATATGTATCTAATGTTTTATTGATTTCTTCTAATATCTCGATAGTTTCTTTGGAAGAATTGGTGGTGCTTCCGTTTAACTGAACTAACAGTTTGGAAATTCTATCGGAGCTGTTAAGATTCTTATTGCTGTTTTCCTGTGCTTTCTTAACAAGTATCTTAGTACACAGCTTTTGCTGTTCGATAAGCTTTTCATTCAACTTCTGGTTTTCAGCCTGAAGCTCCTGTATTTGAGATATCAATGCATTATTCTGTCTGACATTAGCTGACTCTTCTCTCTTTGCAACCGAGTAGATACCCTTTTCAACTTTAACTAATTCTGTCTGCTTGTCCATAGATGCTTCTG
>OMSZ01000235.1 GCA_900313855.1 uncultured Eubacteriales bacterium | reverse complement strand
TATTGATGATGCATGGAATATGCTTGTAGAAAAGTATAAGCAGGCAGATTTTGGAGATATAGAGAAGCAGTGTATATACACACTCTACTATGAAGATGGCGATTCGGAATATGGAATAGATTATACGCAGCTTGTTAATGGACTTCCTTTGGTGACTTCTGCCGGTTCAGCATCATTAAATGATCTTCAGACTCTGGTACATGGAAATGCAATTGTGTCAAAGGATGGCATAAGCGAAATACAATCTGAATATACCTTTTGGGAAATAACAGGAGAAGAGGATACGGAAATAATAGATATATATAAGCTGATGGAATTATTGGCGAAATATGCAGCAGATGGGAAAATAAAATGTTCAGACAAGATCATTTATAAAAGATGTGAGCTCAGTTATCTTCCTGATACGAAAGACTGGCAGACAGCTAATTTAACGCCGGTATGGAGGGTATATATTCCTTATGCAGAATACGAGAAAATAACAGAGGAAAATCAGGAGCTTTGGGGAAAAAATATCACAATGAGTATTGTAATTGATGCGGTTACAGGGGATATTATACGAGTTGATTGAAATTTGGTAGAAAAGGAGCATATACGTTGAAGAAATATGGACATTTTTTCAAATCAGATTTAAGACGTGCTGTTACGGAAAAGGGATTTGTATTGGCAATGCTTTTAATAATGGCAGTTTTTCTTAATTCATTTCGCTTGTATGTTAGGAAAGACGGAAGCATGAGTACCTTTGAGATTATAGTTAATGCAATGGCTCTTTCCGGCTTTGGACCATTTGCTGCTGTTTTCCCTGCAATGGGATATTCATCAATGTTTTGTCAGGAATTTAATAGCGGATATATAAGAATGATAACAACGCGTATGAGCTACAAAAGGTTTATGCTGGTTAGGCTTATTTCCGTTGGCTTGTCAGGCGGTTTGACCATAGGAGTACCATTTGCTGTTTATTATGCGCTGGCGTATGTAACAGGATATCATGGACTGCCTGATAACGGAATGTTGGATGGAATGGTGGCGGGTTATTATCTTGAACATTATGGAGATTTGTTTGTAATATGGTTTAAGATACTTCTCGGCTTCCTGTTCGGGGTTATGTTTTCTGTGCTCAGTCTTATATTTGCAGCACTTACTGTCAATAGGTACGCTTCTATGCTTGCACCGTTCATTATTTATGAAATGTTATGGGCTTTGCTGCCGTTAAAATTTAAATATCTGAATCCCATTTACTTATTGAGGGGTGATGATGTTGATTCTTATGTGTTATCCGCATTGATGGAACTGATATATATTATTTTTCTAATAATAATAGCGTGGTTTGTTATGAAAAAAAGGATAAGCGAGGAATGAAATGAGAGATGTTATCAAGTTATGTATATATGAGCTTAAGATTCAGATGTTGTCAAAACGCGTATTGTTAGGATATCTTGTGGGAATATCTATAATGCTGAAATTTGCTGTCGGTTATATTCAATATGGAAAATATATTGGCGAGCCGATTAATGTTTTGGAACCATTTATTATTGTCGGAAATTGCGACAGAATTATCATGCTTTTGACAGTGGGGTGGCTGCTTATTATGTCCGAGGCACCTTTCGTCAACAAGATTTCCTTCTATGCTCTTTATAGGACACAACGTAAGCTTTGGAATGAAGCCATGGTAATATATATATTTGTTCAGGCTATATTATATTATGCCGTTATAGCGGTTGTTCTTATGCTGCTTGGAGGGATGAACGGGTATCTGGCAAATATATGGAGTGTGCCCTTTATAGATGTGTTAAGTTCAGGCAGTGATTCGTATTTGTATGGGGTAGATTTCCCCTCCTCAGATTATGCAGATGTTCAAAGTGTTTATATGGGGTTTGTTCATACATTTGCGCTTCAGGTATTGTACGCAGTAATTATAGGTATCTTTGTTTATGTCATAAGCCAAATGACAAACAGAATGGCAGGTCCCATAGCAGCATTTATTCTGCATTTTCTTGGATATGAGATTATGAAAGAGGGGTATGGTATAGTAATAACGTATTCATTGCTTGCAAGATCGATTCCGGCATTTCAGTTGGGAAAAAATGCCTTGGTTAATCTTGGACAAAGCTATCTTATTTTCATCGTAATCATAATCCTTCTTGTGGAATTATCCGGCAAGCTTGTTAATTATATGGATTTTAAGAATATGGCTATACAAGAGGGGGATTAAAAGCAGCTTATGCAGACAGTACGGATGTTGAAAAACAGAGTAATTTTTTGGTGGTATTATCCGGCAACATTATTATTTTCTCTTTTGGAATATAAATGGTCGGATTATCATAGTGGAATAATCAGTAATCTTATTGGGGGAATTGAGGTCAGTGATGGAGAAATTCTTCCAATACCTATGGGACGCTGGCTGTTTATTTTTGGATGGTTTATATTGATTGCCGGTATAGAAATAAATCGTGTTAAACGATTAGAAGTGTTTGAAATATACAGGCATATGTCGTTTAGAAAATGGTGGGTTAATCGATTTGTTCAAATACAGATACTCATGCTGACTATATACATTGAAATGATTGCCATATGGTACGGATTGGAGAACATAACGGGCAGAAAAACAGATAATATTCTTCCGATCGTCGTGACATTTGGTCTTCACATGTCAGTTTATATTGCGATCGAAATATGTGCAAATATTTTGTTTGTAAAAGGGCTTGGTGCCGGTATTCTTATCATTATGGAAGGAATGAGTTATGTTATTGCGGAGCAGACAAGGTTAGACAGTCTTGCAATAGGAATGTTTGTAAGAAGCAGCAGATGTATTGAAAATGGTTTTTCTCTGCCTGTTATATACGGCTTAGAAATTATTTTGACAGCTTTATGTTGCTTCTTTATTTTACTTATTGAAAAAGGAGGAGGGCTTGAGAACATTATATATAGAAAAATGGAGTGAAAAAGCAATAATATGTATTCAGTAGAAATAAATAATGGTGGTGTATATATGGATAAAATTATTCAGATTAAAGACAGGTCAATCAATAAAGAAAGAAATAAAAATATGGGAGCATTTATTAAAATCGAAGGATTAAAAAAGAACTTTAGGAATGAAGAAGTTCTAAAGGAAATCAATATCGAGTTTGAGGCTGGAAATATTTATGGAATTGTCGGAAAAAATGGCTCCGGAAAAACGGTTTTCTTTAAAATAATTGCAGGATATGTAAAACCAACATCGGGTCATGTATATGTCGGAAACAAAGAAATAGGGGTTGATACGGATTTTGCTGAGAACATGGGGCTTATTATTGAGACGCCCGGATTTTTGACACAATACAGTGCCTATAAAAATCTTGCTTATCTCGCATCCATACGAAATAAAATTGGTGATGATGAAATATATACGGCTCTTGAAATGGTCGATATTAATCCATTTAGTAAAAAGAAGGTAGGAAAGTTTTCACTTGGTATGCGACAGCGCTTAGGAATCGCGCAGGCTATTATGGAAGATCCTGACCTGATTATTTTGGATGAGCCGATGAATGGTTTAGATAAATATGGCATAAAACTTGTGAAGGATTTATTGTTGAAATTAAAAGAACAGGGAAAAACAATATTGATTTCAAGCCACTATGCTGAAGATATGGAAATATGTGATAAGGTATATGAAATGGATAATGGACAATTGATATAAGTTGAAATTTACTGTTCTCTTTATTCAGGTAACAATATAGACTCACCGATACTTTCATACGGAATAGTTGGGGTATCGGTGGGTCTATATAATTTAGTGATGGTTGCAAATTAGAATTAATATCCTCTGTTCCTTTTGCACCCTATAACATAATGCCTGAATCCGCTGTAAATCAGATGGATGATTATATTAAGTGCGATAAGATTGATAGGCAGAAACGCTTTTACATATTCGCTTAACGTGGTGCTTATCGCAAGAGTGATAAATGCCACAAATAACGAAATGTAATCTGCGATTTCCTCCTTGTACCATTTGATGTATTTGTCACCTAATAATACCACTACTGCCTCTATTGTAATCGCAATAAGTATAGGGATTGAGAATAACAATACAAATACTATCTTTTGCCCTATGGGGTTTGATATACCATAACTTAACCCGCCAAAATTAAAACATAAGTCTTTGATTTTATCAACGACCATACAAAATATTTCCCAAATCGTTATGAAGAAATCTGCAGCATCTCTTATGAACAGTTCCGAGGATAGTGCCGTAAGAAGTGTGAGTATGATACTGTAACTGATAGTGCCATAATAAATGCTGATGTGTCCTGCATTTTTAGCCTTGTATTCATTTTCAAGTTTCCTCTCTTTCTTATGGTAGAGTATTTCGCAATCCTTTCTCGTTTTCGCACTCATGGCGGAAGCCTCTTTCTTTATATGCTCATTTTGGTCTGCAATCCTATCATCAAGATATGCCTGATACTTTTTGACCTTTTTCTCCGCCTCAATAAGCTCCATAGCCTGCATACCGAGTTTCTGCTTTTCATCGTCAATCTCTTTACGGACATTGCTAACGGCTTTCTCTGTTTCTCTTACGATTCTGCTGTTTTCTTCTTTCAGTCTCACGTTGTCTTTCAGTATCAAGTCGGCGCTGTTCAGCCTCACGATATGTTCGTTCAAGCTCACTATCTCGTCTGCCTGTTCTTGAATCTTGTTCTTTAAGGCTGATACTGTTGAGGAAGGCACTGATGTCTGAAGCTGTTTCTGCAATTTCGCTATGGTCTTGTCCTTTTCCGCTAACCTGTTCTTCATCTGCTCCAGTTCGTCCTGCATATCCTCCATCATTATTATAAGCACGTCGTCGGTCTTTGAGTTTCCGTATCCGTTCATCACGCTCACGCTCCTTTTCATTCTTTATTCTTGTAAGTTCTTCAAGCTGTCTATCTGTGTCTGCAATCTTTGATTCTGTGTTCCCGATGATGTAAGAAGACTGTTCAATCGACGGTTTTCTCTCGACAAGTCCTCGTTTAAGCTCAAGGATTCGTCCAGTTCTTCCCTCGTCTGCGAAAGCCTCTTGTTCGTGGCGTAAAGCTCCATCCGATACTGTTTGGCTGTTTCCTGTTCCCG
The DNA here is from genome assembly GCA_900313855.1 of uncultured Eubacteriales bacterium. Lineage (GTDB taxonomy): Bacteria > Bacillota > Clostridia > Lachnospirales > Lachnospiraceae > CAG-590. The sequence goes on along the minus strand of OMSZ01000235.1, from coordinate 1,640 downwards.
CATTGTCTGTTCCCTGCTGTCCGATAACTCCTGCGTCAGCGTTGAAAGTCTTTGTTCCAGTCTGTCTATCTCGTCCTGCTGTTTCTCCAACATCTGTATCATTTCGTCCTGCTTTTTCAGCATTTCCAAAATGTCTTTCAATGTCTGTATATCTTGCATAAATCTCCCTCGCTTTCTCAATAATAAATGCTGTAAGCTCCGCAAAGGTCTGTTTTAACTTCTGACGGAGTGTGTTGCGCTCCTTAATGCTCCTGTTGATTTCACATCTGTCAGATACGTCCCCACGCTGTTCAATCTGCCTTGCCGTCACGCCCTCATGTATGGTCGGCTCGATATCAAGCCCCTGCCTTTCATAAGAACGGTGGTCTATCTGTTTGTCGGGTGTAAGGTAGCGGTTGCAGTGTTCTGCCCATGACCTTCTCCATTCCTCTGCTTTGGAATGATCGTTCCAGTCGTTAGCGGGAATGTTGATTCGTTCCCATAGGTATTCCGTACCCTTGCCTTTGCGTACCCTCGTTTTCTGGTTTCCGTTATCATCAAGAACGGGAATGCGGAACTTAGATGTATGCTCTCTGTCTTTGGGATCGTATGAGGGCTTTGACGGATCATAGATCGGTCTGCCTTTATCATCTCGTGCATTGGCAAATACCGACCTGTGTTTCATCTGCCATTTCTCATTTTCATCAAACGCCCTGACGGAAAGCATGATGTGTGCGTGCGGATTGCCGTCACCTTTATCGTGCAAAGCCCAGTCCGCAATCATTCCCTTTGATATGAAATTCACATTGATATAGTTCCTAACACATTCTATCTGCTGTTTCCTTGTAAGCTCGCTCGGAAGTGCTACCTCGATCTCCCTCGCAAGCTGTGCGTCTGCCCGTTTCTCAACTTTCTGTACTTCGTTCCATAAGGTCTGACGGTCATGGTATCTGTCGGGTGCGTTTGTTGGAAGAAGAATCTCAGACATCACAACTCCGCCTTTACGGGTGAAGTCGTGGGTTATGCCCGTTTCTTCGTTCAACAGTTTTTCTCCCGAACGGTAAGCGGCAGACGCAACCGCCGACCTCCCGCCTGAACGTCCGATAATCTTTATGGAACAGTGGTAGATAGCCATAGTACAATTCCCCCAATCGCCATAGGATATTTACCACACCGCCCCGCATGAAGTGCGTAAAGGGGTGCAGGGGTGTCCCCTGCCCCTCGGAGAGCGCACTAACGGAGCGAAGCGGAGTGGTATGAGTGGGCTCCGCCCACTTATAAGTGCGCCCTTCCCGATGTGAAGGGAATAGAAAAGCTATTCCCCGTCATCATCAGCACCTCACTCAGTAATGTTCTCAAAGTCTGTATTGCGGTCACTTGCATTATTGCTTTCACTATTATCGCCAGCCTGCCCGTCACTCTTTTTCGCCGTATCCGGCGCACCCTTGTTCATCGCTTTGGAAAAATAACCTCCATTTCGTTCCTGCTGTTTTAAGAAGTTCATAAGACGCATATCATCGCCCTCGATAAAATCCCTGTTAAGTACAGAACTGACAACACCGCCCATCGTGATAAGCCTGTGCGTCCTTGCCCTGCGTTCTTCTTCCTTTTTCCTTTTCTCTAACTGCTTAATCTGTGCCTCGTACTGTTTTGCTTTTGTA
>OMSZ01000104.1 GCA_900313855.1 uncultured Eubacteriales bacterium | reverse complement strand
ATAACTATTGCTCCCCAATCGGCAAGCTCCTTCTCAAATTCGTTGATCTCATAATATGCTCTCTGCCAATCGTTCTCACTACAAAAGCCCTCAAGACGTTCCACCATAACACGTCCGTACCAGGTACGGTCAAAAATAGCTACATGTCCATCCTTTGGCAGCCTGTTCCAGAATCTCCACAGATAATGTCTTGCTTTCTCATGAGGCTCCGGACTTGCGATAGGATGCACCTCATAGCCTCGCGGATCAAGCGCGGAAGCAATTCTCTTGATATTACCTCCCTTTCCCGCAGCATCCCACCCCTCATAAGCAATGATAACCGGAATCTTTCTTCTGTATATCTCATTGTGAAGTTCACGAAGTCTTCTCTGGCAGGCTTTAAGCTCTAATCTGTAAGCCTCATCCGTCATAGTCTTATCTGCAAGCGGAATATCAGCAAGCTTTGGTATAGGCTTAACCGGGAAAGTGTTCTGAAGCACCGGCACAGCCTTTGAATAATTCATTAAAGCAGTATCTATACCTGAAAGCAGTAATTCCAGCATCTGCAGCTCTGCCCATTTCTTATCGGTAGACGATATCAGATACCACGGTGCATTAGGCTGATTGGTTTCCTCCAAATATTCATCGAACACCTTCTTACACTCATCATAATTCTCATTCTGCCTTAAATCCTTCTTAGAAACACGCCACTTGGTATTCTTATCTGAAAGCAATGCTTCCATTCGTTTCTTCTGTTCCTTCTTACCGATATGGAAGAAGAATTTCATAACAAGATAGCCGTTGTCCGTAAGCTGCCTTTCAAATCTCTTAATACTTCCTACTCTGTCCTTGTATTCCTTTTTCTTAAGCTTTCCTGACAGATAATCACCTGTCACTTCGTCCATCCAGCCACCTTCAAAGAATACAAGCTGTCCCGCTGCCGGAATCTTGACAAAATGACGATAGAGAAACGGTTTTCTCTTCTCCTCGTCCGTTGCCTCCTCCATAACTGCAACCTTGAAGAATCGCGGATCAAGATTTCTTATGATCTTACCAAGAACACTTCCTTTGCCTGCGGCCCCCCAGCCTTCAAGCACAACCAGAACAGGAAGCTTTTTCTCCTTGATCTCAATCTGCTTCTTGGCAAGTTCGGCCCTTGCCTCCTCTAATCTCTGTTCAAGCTTTTCCGCTTCGGGCTTATCACCCTTACTCCATTCTTTTAACATATGTACCCTCTCCTTTCGTACATTTTAATTGAATCATTCTGTGCATGCCTGCAACAGGATCACTTACCGCTTTTTTTCTTAAGGCGACGATAAATGCTGCCCTTCTGCAACTTATAACCTCTGTATTTTGCAAGTTCAGACACTGTAACAAGCTGATATCCCTTTTTCTTAAGCGCCGGGATTATTGATAATGCTGCACGCTTAGTTGGTGCATGAATATCATGCATCAATACTATATCCCCATCACTAACATTATTCATAACGCATGATATTGTTTTATCCGTATTCCTCGTCTTCCAGTCCATAGTATCTATAGACCACAGGATTATCGGTTTACCTACTGAATTCTGAACAGTCTTATTAACACCTCCACCCGGAGCCCGCATTAATGAAGGTACCTCGCCGGTAACCTTCTTGATCTTAACATCCGTATCAGCCATCTGTTTTGCTATCTGACCGGAAGACAGATAGGAAAGTATCTTGTGATCATAAGAATGATTACCAATCTCACACCCTATATCATAAGCATTTTTGACAGCACTCTTATAATTATCAACATTGCAGCCAAGTACAAAAAACGTTGCCCTGGCATCATTTTTCTTGAGACAGTCAACTATCTCCTGCGTATACATTCCGGGTCCGTCATCAAAGGTAAGAGCCACCATTTTTTTGTCCGGATCTATCGAGCTTGCCATAAAAGTATATGCCTTACTTTTCTTTTCAAGCTTCTCTCCATTTGAAAGCTCGACCACATAGCTTACCTTATAGCTGTATTTTTCCCCTTTTTTTACCTTAGCATCTGTGTAAGTATTCTTGGCAACCTCAGCCAGCTTTTTGTATTTACCCGAGGCATTCTTCTTATAAATGACATATGACTTTGCAGCCGTAACCTCAGGCCATTTTATCTTTATCTTGTTCTTTTTGGTAAATATATCGGTCAATTCAAAGGAATCCGGTCCAACCATATTGTACACCGTCTCCGAAGGCTCTGATGTTAATGTTCCATCAGTTGCAACAACAAAATATTCATATAGATTACCGGCTTTAATCTTCTTATCTGTATATTTCAACTTTGTAGTTGTACCCAATTTGATAAGCTTAACCTCGTCTGTTGTAACTTTTTTGTATATTATATATTGCTTTGCACCTGATACCTTATCCCAGGAGATAATATGTTTGCCGCTCTTTACAGTTATCTCGACATTCTCCGGTGAAGGAAATGCGGATATTTGCTCGGTTGCTGCAGAAGTATCTGTTGCTGCCTGCGTTTCTGTCGTAGGTACAGCATCCCCGGAAGCTGCATTCCCGGATGTTGCATTACCTGATGTTGCAGAATTCGCAGGGGTAGCTGAAACCTCTTTTGTTTCAGGCATTGCCTTAACCTCAGGAGTAGCAGGGATCACCGCCGCAGACACCTGTGCCTTAAATCCAATAAACCATATACT
>OMSZ01000107.1 GCA_900313855.1 uncultured Eubacteriales bacterium | reverse complement strand
ATGTTATTACATTACTTGTCTTACCCGATATCAGCTTCAAGGTACCCGGACAGCCCTCAAATACATCAGCACTTAACAGCGCCTGATTATAGCTGTCAGGAAAATACACCTCATTAAGCGAGGTACAGTTCCAGAAAGCATGACTTCCTATATTAGTAACACTTGACGGCACATTGAAAACCTTAAGTTCCGTACATCCTTCAAATGCGCCTCTTCCTATTGTAACACTGTTATTAAGACTATCACTCGTCAAAATTATAATATCAGTTAGATTTGAACAATTCTCAAAAGCATCCTCATTGATATCCTCAACCGAAGCCGGTATTGTCACAGTCTTAAGTGATGTACAACCTGAAAATGCTGAAGGACCGATCGTTTTAACCGTTGAAGGCAACATGAATTTGAGATCACTAAGTGCAGAACACTGGAAAAATGCATGCCGCTTGATCTCAGATAACGTAGACGGAATCGTAATGCTTTCAAGGGAAGTACAATATTCAAACGCACCCTCTCCAAGCTCCTCGACACTTGAAGGAACTATTATCTTCTTTAAGTTTCTGCAGTTATAAAATGCATAATTTCCAACCTTTTTTAATGTAGAAGGAATAACCACTTCTGCTAAGGTATCATTCTGATAGAATACATTATCCGCAAGCTCCGTAACGGGTTTTCTTATAGTCTTGGTCTGCTTGGCACTCTTTCCGTCAGTGCCTGTGGCATTATATGTTACGGTTACTTCAATATAATCAGGAATCTTTAAAATACTATCCCCTGAGGTGCCAGAGCTGCTGCTCTTGGTTCCCTTAGAACTGCCGGAAGCCTGCCTTACTATCGTAAATCCTCCCGTTGAATTAGGAGCAAGCGTTCCCGTAACAGGATTAAAATGTGTTTCTATCTCCCACCCTGATATATCATATGAATATGTCGTTTCATTCGAATTAGCCGCAGCATTGACATATGGCAGCTTCCCTGTCATGAAAACTGTCATCATAACAGCCACCGCAAACATTATTCTTCTGATAGTGCTTAAACTCCATCTGACACCATTTATTCTCATTATCCTTACGCCTCCTTATCCTTCTGCCCTAAGCACCATTGCGGATATCTTAGGAGCGGAAAGCTTCAGCTGATTATCCTCGATCATATACATCTTAGGCTCTAATATATAAGTTTCCTCGGTAGTATGGATCAGCTGTCTCATTGCGGTACCATTTAATATTCCAAGCCGGTCAACATCCAATGACAGCTGTACATCCTCATAATTATTGTTAAGGATCACCACTATCTTATCCTTACGGTTGAACCGTCCATAGGCAAAAACCTTGTGCGCTCCGTATAAGAACATCAGTGAACCGCGTTTTAAAACTTCATTTTCTTTGTGGATCCTTATCATATCACGATGGAATAGAATAAGATCACGATCCTCACGTCCCCACGGATATGTCCGCCTGTTATCAGGATCCGTCCAGCCGCAAAGTCCCGCCTCATCACCATAGTAAATGGTAGGAGCTCCCGGCCATGTCATCTGGAAAACCACCGCCTCACGGAACACTCCCTTATTAACATTCTCGTTGGCAGCCTCAGGTCCTAATGTATGCGTTCTTCCAACTCGTCTGTTGGTTCTTGTAAGAAATCTTGAATGATCATGATTAGACAGCTCATTCATTGATACCTCTAAAGACTGCTGATGGAAGCGGCTCATATGATGTCTTAACGACCCTATCAAAACATCAGGGTTACCCAAAAGATCGCCTCGAAATTCATCCGAATGCTTCTCCACGCCTGTCAAAAACCAGGTGATCGGCTCCATAAATGCGTCATAATTCATCACGGTATCCCACTGATCTCCCGCAAGCCACGCATGCGGATCACCATAATGCTCCGCAAGTATGATCGCATTGGGATTAGCCTCCTTGACTACTCTTCTGAAATCTCTCCAGAAACGATGATTAAATTCCTCTGAATGACCCAGATCCGCAGCCACGTCAAGACGCCAGCCGTCCACATTAAACGGTGGAGATACCCATTTCTTTCCTATATGAAGAATATATTCATATAATTCCTTTGAATCCTCATAGTTAAGCTTAGGAAGTGTATCATGCCCCCACCAGCCGTCATAGGTTGAATTGTATGGCCATGCATTTTCATCATAGAACTTAAAGAAGCTGCGATAAGGACTATCCGCAGACGGGTATGCTCCCGGCTCATAGCCCTCCTGACCCTCATAAATAAGCTCACGGTCAAGCCATTTATTAAACGAACCGCAGTGATTGAAAACTCCGTCAAGAATGACCTTCATTCCTCTTCTGTGAATCTCCTCAACTAATTGCCGGAACAATTCGTTACTGGCTATAAGGTTCTCTTTATTGGTAACACGGTTTATATAACGTGTTGAATTCTTATTGACCTTGTCTCCCTCAGCAAGCACCTGTCCGTCATCCTTTACAATGCGGCCGAAATGAGGATCAACATAATCGTAATCCTGAATATCGTACTTATGATTAGAGGGCGAGACAAAGATAGGATTAAGGTATATAACTTCAATTCCCAGATCCTGAAGATAGTCTAATTTGCTCATTACTCCGGCAAGGTCACCGCCATAGAAGCATCTTACATCCATAGCATCAGGATATTTGCTCCAATCTGTAACCTGTCTTGCGAAATCGCCTATATAGAAATATTCATTGTCCAATACATCATTACTGTGGTCTCCATTGCAGAAACGATCCACATATATCTGATACATTACCGCGCCCTTTGCCCAATCAGGCGTCTTAAAGCCGGGCATAATGGAAAAATTATATGTCGGATTAACCTCTGTCTGCACTCCTATCTTATTGTAATAACAGAGAGTATTGCCTGCAACGATCTCATAATAATACTCAACGCAGTCCTTTTTCACCGGCGGAAGAGTTGTCTCATAATAATCAAATGCACCATCCGACTCTCCCACCTTCATCTCGATCCTGTTGCCGTCGCAAATGAGAAACACACGGTCAACATTGCCCTTGGCCGTTCTGAATTTGAGTGTTATCGAATCTCCCGGCATCGGCTCAGCAGGAATTCTGTAGTCACCGGTACCATCTGCAAACAAACAATCGGAACGAATAGCAGGTTTATTTTGAAAGACATATGTCTGAATCTTCTGCGCTCTGGTAAAGCTTCTAAATGAATAACCCATTGTGAATAAAACCTCCCGGGAAATACTGTACATTATTGTATCGTATTAATTAAGAATAAGCAAGGAATAAATGTTGATATAACGAAAGAAAGGGCCAGTCATTCCGATCGACTGCCCTTTCCTGGAGAAGGTATTTTTTTGTTACTTATGGGGTGTAGCAAAAAAACTATATAATGTATTGGGGGGGTTACAAGTATTATTATATGTATTTT
>OMSZ01000168.1 GCA_900313855.1 uncultured Eubacteriales bacterium | reverse complement strand
TGCGCCTTCTCACCGTCTATCTCATCCTCATAAGAAGTATCATTTACATAATTGATAATGATCTCAACATTTCCCGACTTACCGGCAAGCTCCTCCGCAGTAATGTCCTTGCCATCAAGCTTATAGCTTATCTTAACGCCAACAGGCAGCTTCTCTGTTGTAGTACCCTGATAATAGATATCCGTATCATTTGCCTGCCAGGTAAGATTCCCGTTTTCCTCGGTAAATTTCTCATTGCCCTTGACATTCTTGATATCCTTAAGATTTGATCTGTCCTTAATCTCACCGGTTCCCGATACATTTTTAAGCCAGTCAGATACCGTTATACTCTTAACATCGCCGCCGGCAGTCTGATTAACATACACGGTTTCTTCTTTTTCTATATTCCCGGCTGCATAACTTACATTGACCGGTCCTGTGACAAGCCCTGCCACCAATGCTGCCGAAAGAGTAACTGCTGTAATACGTTTTAATGATTTCATAATGATTCCTCCTTAAATAATTCTATCTAAACATCCGTAATGGTAATAACTTATACCTGCTGTACTGCATCCTCTTTGCTGCTCTTATCTGAAAGCTTAATATGTCTAAGCCCCCATGTTGTCTTACAGATAACCGGATCAAATATCCACAGCATAGCCGGAAGCATCGTGATAACGACAACCACACTTATTACGGCGCCACGCGCAAGCAATGTACATATAGAACCGATCATATCGATACTTGAATAAAGCGTAATACCAAATGTTGCCGCAAAGAAGCATGAACCACTGATTATTATCGATTTGATAGATGCCTTATGGGCGATTGATATCGCTTCTTTCTTAGCCTTACCCTGACTTCTTTCCTTTAGATATCTTGAAGTCATCAGTATCGCGTAGTCAACGGTAGCACCAAGCTGAATACTTCCTATTACTATACTTGCCACGAATACTAAAGAAGTATGACTGTAATATGGGAACGACATGTTAACGCATATCGCAAACTCAATAACCGAAACCAAAATAACCGGAAGGGATATTGACTTAAATGTGATCATTATAATTATGAAAATTGCTGCGATTGAAAGGTAGTTAACTCTCTTAAGATCAATATTGGTTGTATCCATAAGATCCTTAGTAAGCGGCGCTTCACCGATCACCATTGAGGATTCATCTACGCCCTTTGCAATCTTTGTAAGCTCTGCAATCTGTTTGTTAACCTCATCTGTTGCAGTTTTATAGTTAGAGCAGACAAACATCAGCTCGTAATTATCACTCGAAAGCATCTCTTTATATTTCTTAGGAACCATTGATTCCGGAACATCCGCTCCAAGTACCGAATTCATTCCGATAACCCATTTGACTCCATCGACCTTCTTCATTTCATCGATCGCTTTAGATTTCTCGGTAGAATCAAGGTCTGACGGAAGCATTACCACATGCATGACGCTCATGTTAAACTCGTCCTCAAGCTTCCTGTTGGCAATTGAAGAAGGAAGATCCTCAGGAAGTCCTCTGTCAATGTTATAGTAAATTGAAACATGGTTGTTACCATAGGCTGCAGGAATAAACAAAAGTACGAATAATACTACTGCTATCCATCTGTATTTCAATATGAAATCCGAAAGCTTATGAAATTCAGGTATCCATTCCTTATGGCTCCATCTCTCAATCTGTTTATCAAACACAAGTATAAGACATGGAAGAACTGTTACACATACTATAACGCCAAGCACCACACCCTTCGACATTACAATTCCCAAATCCTTACCAAGTGCAAAGGTCATAACACATAATGCCAAGAATCCTGCGACCGTCGTAAGTGAGCTTCCGCAAACTGAAACGAAGGTGTTAGAAATCGCATGTGCCATTGCCCTTTCCTTATCATCCGGATACTTAACCTTATTAGCTCTATAGCTCTCTAACAAAAAGATCGAATAATCCATCGTAACACCAAGCTGAAGAACTGCCGTAAGAGCTGTTGTTATATAACTAGTTTCTCCTAAGAAATAGTTTGTTCCAAGATTATAAAGGACTGCAAGACCTATACCACTTAGGAAAATGACCGGTGTAAAGAAGGAATCCATCGTAAGTATCAACACAAATAAAGTTGATATCGCTGCGATCACAACATAGATCGGAATCTGTGAAAGCGCTAAGTCCTTAACATCGGTAACCAATGCTGTCATACCTGAAACAAAGCACTGCTCATTTACAACCTTTCTAATCTCCGTAACCGCATTCATTGAATTATCTGCTGATGTCGTATCATCAAACAACGCGATCATCATCGTTGCATCACCGTTAAAGATCGCATCCCTGTATTTTTCAGGAAGCATCTCATAAGGAACTGTTATATCCATTATGCTGTCGTACCATATAACGTCCTCAACGTGATCTATATCCATTATCTTTTCCTTAAGGGTACTGATATCCTTCATCTCCATACCCTCTACAATTATCATGGAGAATCCGCCCATTCCGAATTCATCCACCATTATGTTCTGTCCTGAAACCGTCTCTAACGATTCCGGCAGATAGCTTAACAGATCATAATTGGTTCTTGTCTTAATCATGCCTAATACTGAAGGAATGATTAACAAAATGCTTAAAATGATTATTATTGCTTTGTGTCTGGTTATCCATTTACCGACTGCAACCATTTCACTCGCTCTCCTTTCAGAATATCTTCTTTGTGCACAGCATTTTGTTGAAACTGTGTTTTATTAAAAATGAACAATAGTCATTTTTCATTTAAGGTAAATATACTACAAAAATGACCATTGGTCAATAGTCAATTTACAAATTTTTTCTTTTTCACATTTCTTTCACAAATATCATATAAATGCTAAGAAAAAGAAAGACACCGCCAAAGCGATGTCTCTCTTATATGAAATGCAAGTTATAAGCTGCCCAAAATCGAAAGGGTATTATACTGATATGATAAATTATCTCTGGAAGAATTCATCAAACTCTCTGAAGAAATCATCCGGATCTATCTGCTGATATCCTGATCCGTCATCCTGCTGATATTCATCATAATTGCCATCTGTATTATCAGAATCCTCCTCTGTGTCATCCGACTTTTCGTCCTTGTTGTCTTTTTTCTTCTTATCATCCTTCTTAGATGACTTCTTGTCGTTATCCGGCATATCCTTCTTAGCTCCGAGTGTTACGGTAAGCGTAATCTCCTTATACTCACCCTTCTCGTTATTTCTCTTAACAACCATGGAAACCTCTTCACCTGCTTCCTTTCTTGAAAGAATGCTTTGAAGTTCCTGCATGGTAGATACTTCTCTGTCACCAAACTTTGTGATGATATCTCCTGCCTTAAGTCCGCATTTATCAGCCGGCGAATCATCAAGTATCTTAGTTACATATACACCGTTAGGCATATTGAAATTCTTAGCGTATTCATCAGTTATATCATTACCCTGAATTCCAAGATAACCCTGTTCACTCTCTTTGATAACCTTCTGCTCCATAAGATCATTGATTACAGGAATTGCCTTAGAAATAGGAATTGCATATCCCATTCCTTCAACTTTACTGTCAACGTATTTCATGGTGTTGATTCCGATAACTTCACCCTTGCTGTTAAGTAAAGCTCCGCCGCTGTTACCGGGATTGATTGCAGCATCTGTCTGAAGAAGCTTCATTGTCTTGCCGTCAGCATCAACTTCTCTGTCAAGTGCGCTTATATAACCGACTGTTACCGACTGACCGTATCCTAAAGCATTACCAATTGCAATAGCATTGTCACCAACTCTAAGATCGTCAGACGAACCAAGCGCCGCAACCTTGATCTTGCTTAATGTGTCGCTTTCCATATCGTCTACATCAATTGCGAGTACTGCAAGATCCATTGCCTTATCAACACCCTTGACAGTTGCTTCAACAGCCGTTTCATCACTAAATGATACCGTAAGCTCTTTTGCACCGTCTATAACATGATTATTGGTTGCCACAAGAATCTCTTTGTCAGTCTGACCTATGATAATACCTGAGCCGGCACCCTGAACCTCCTGCTCGTAAGACTGGAACCACGATCTTACCACCTGTACTGAAGTATTGGTTATTGATACGATCGAAGGCATAACCTCTTCTGCAACATCGGCTACATTATTCTCTACGTTATTCTCCTTCATTCCGCTGTCAGCAGTAGTTACCGTTCTAACCTCTAACGGCTTTGCTTTTTTATTGATCGCCTTATTGCCAAGAGCATTAATTCCAAACATTATTCCTCCGGCAACAATACCAAAAGCTGCTGCCTTTCCGACAAAGGCAAGACCTCTCTTAAACTTGCCGCTGCCCTTTTTCTTGGCTTTCTTCCCTTTCTTCTTTCCTGTATCAGCTCCGGCAGCTGCGTAATCATTGCCGGTATATATTCCCTGTCCATAGGTATTGGCACTCTGATACGGATTACCCGTTGCTGTCTGATTAACATATTCCCTTTGTACCGGAACAGCTTCTTTATTCATACGGTATGTGGCTGTCTCCTCTGTTCCTGCCTCAGGCTTAAATGTGCTTTCGCTGCCACTCTTCTCTGTCTTAACAGTTTCACTTACATCAACAACTGTTTCAGCCTTCTCTGTAAAAGCTTCCGACGTTGACTCTTCTGCACTGTTCTGACTCATGCCATCCCTATTGATGCTCTCGTTATCCATAACTAAAACCTGCCTTTCATTGGCGAACTGCTTATATGCGGCTTATCTAATATCTGCCCCTGTTCGCTGCATTTTTATCTTATGTGGCTTATAATAATTACAATTTGTGACGAAATTGTGACAGAATTTTTTCACTTTTGTGATAATTACATTTAATTAACATTGAAACTGCATATTTCTAAGACTCTCCTGCATTCGATAAATTCTATGCCTTGAAACAAAGTTTACAGCAAAATTGAAAAAGGACCATTGACATAGCATCAATAGTCCTCCTCTATTACTTGAAAATCAAGATAATCAAATTCTATACTCTCAACAAAGCTGTCCTTTGTAAATCTTGTTCTTGAAAACCTGATGAAATCTTTCTTGTTGATATCAAGCCATATAGGCTTCGCAAGATCGAATTCATAACACATTTTCTCTAACGCATCATATACCTTTTTAGTCCTTGACATAGAATAATCATAGTTCTCAACTACCATATCCCTTATAAGATGATTATCCTTAATCATTTTTCCCCAAATACGCATATCTTCTCTCTCACCCTATTGTGCGGCTTAACAGCGTCAAGACTCGCTCGCGAGTCTTGCGCGCCGGATTCGGGTCTGCTTTAGCAGACTCACTTCCTATTCGAATCCGTGCGCATCCCGC
>OMSZ01000022.1 GCA_900313855.1 uncultured Eubacteriales bacterium | reverse complement strand
GGATGCGCACGGATTCGAATAGGAAGTGAGTCTGCTAAAGCAGACCCGAATCCGGCGCGCAAGACTCGCGAGCGAGTCTTGACCTTAGTCAAAGATAATTAAGAAAAGGAGTGACAAGATGGTAAGAGGTCTTTACACAGGATGGACCGGTATGGTTAACGAGCAGAAGCGTCTTGATGTTATCACTAACAACATGGCCAATTCAGATACCACCGGTTACAAGAAGCAGGGTGTGACCTCCCAGTCCTTTGATGACGAGTTGACGCTTAGGATTCACAATGATAATGAATACAGCGGTTTTCATTATAAGATTGGCAATATGAATCTGGGCGTTAAGATAGGAGAAACCTATCATGACTTTTCACAGGGAAGTCTTAGGGAGACGGGAAACACCTATGATCTAGCGCTTAGTGGAGACGGATTCTTTACCATTCAATTCACCAACAAGCAGGGTGAGACAAGCACGAAATATACGCGTGATGGATCATTTACTGTGAACACGGAGGGTTATCTTGTTACCAAGGATGGAGATTTTGTGTTGGATTCGAATGGTGCGACGATCCAGATTGAAGGCGCGCAGACGGCGAGAGATGTCAAGATAGACAAATTTGGCAATATCGCTGTTAATGGTAACAATGTGGCAACTCTTGGAATAGCCAGATTTGATAACCCGCAGGCATTACTTCTCTATGGCGAGAATATGTATGATGCGACAGAGGCAGCGGGACTTCAGGCTGATACAGCAACAGCTGTTCATCAGGGTTATCTTGAAATGTCCAATACCAATGTTATTAAAGAGATGGTGGATATGATAACCATTACAAGAGCCTATGAGGCGGGGCAGAAGATCGTTCAGACAATGGATGATACATTAAGCAAAGCCGTTAACGAGATAGGAAAAGTTTGATACATAGAGGAGGTATGAGCTTATGATGAGATCATTGTGGTCTGCGGCATCGGGTATGATCGCACAGCAGACAAATATAGATAATATCGCGAACAATCTTTCTAATGTCAACACGACCGGATACAAGAAGGATACTATTGAATTTAAGACACTTCTTTATCAGACGCTGCAGTCGAAGTCTACTAATAATACGGGTGAGAATAAGCCGATTCCCGCACAGGTTGGATTGGGAACGAGAACGGCTTCGATCACTACGGTTTTCACTCAGGGTAATCTTCAGGCGACTGATAATAACAGCTATATGGCTATTGCCGGTGACGGTCTTTTTAAGGCAAAAAATACTGATGGTGAGGTCTGCTTTACAAGAGACGGAAGCTTTAATCTTATGAATACTAATGAAGGCGTCATGCTTTGTACTTCAGGTGGATGTCCGGTGCTTGACCAGAATAACAATAGTATAAATATTCCAAAGCGGACACAGATCAATGGAGTAGATGTCGAGACAACCGGTAAGATATATGTTGATAAGGAAGCTAATATCTTTTTTGAATACATAGATAATGACAATGAGACTGCTGTAAGAGTGCCGCTTCAGAGTACGCTTAACGGTCAGGCTTATGATCAGAAGCTTGGTATAGTTCAGTTCTCAAATCCTTCCGGCCTTGATCAGGCGGGAGAGAATCTGTACAGACAGACAGTAGCTTCCGGTGAACCGATAGAAGAGAGTGCTAATGACGGACTATTAAAGAGTGCAGTGCATCAGGGATATTTGGAGATGTCTAATGTTCAGGTGGCTGATGAAATGGTCAATATGATAGTGGCGCAGCGTGCTTACGAAATGAATTCAAAGGCAATACAGGCTACCGATGAGATGCTTCAGCAGGCTAATAACCTGCGTAGATAAGCACTTGCCAAAGATGTGTTTTGACAGAATGAGAGTATTGATTAAGTGATACCGTATGGTACAGAACAGGAGGCATAATATGGCTATTACGGGAGTTGATCCAAGCAGTTATTACAGCGAATATTATTCCAACGTATCGAATGTATCAAAAGATGCTTTAGAAAAAACCTTGTCCGGCGTTGACAAGAAGACTTCGGAAGAAGAATTGATGAAGGCATGCAAGGAATTTGAAGCATATTTTGTGGAGCAGATATATAAGGGAATGGAAAAAACTATAATGAAGTCGGAGGACGGAGATTCCGCTACATCGATGTATAAGAGTTATTTCGGTGATATGCAGACGCAGGCATATGCTAAGGCAGCAACAGAGCAGGGAGACGGAATAGGGCTTGCGAAGGAGCTTTACCAGCAGATGAAACGCAATTACGGGTTGTAATATTTTTTGTATGTTAGTCATAAAGGGGTAATGCATGATGCGGATCCTGCCACAAGAATTTGAGGAACAGGAACAATAAGGATGTTCCACTTATATGATTAGGGTTGTAAAGAGAGGAAAAGCGGATAAAAAGGGCAAGGTGCTATGTACCTTGCCCTTTAGAAGTCGCTATTTAGAAGATTTTTTGATCTGCAAGGATCTTTCGGGCGTTGGGAATGGCTCGAAGAAGTATTTGAGTGGTACGTTTAATTCACGGCTGATATTAAACAGTAACTCCAACGAAAATGATTGACTGGAATTTGATGTTTCAATACGGCTTAAGTATGCCCGGGTTATATTAACCCGTTTTGCCAGTTCAGCCTGAGTCAAGTTTGCGCGCTTTCTGTAGAAAGCGATGTGCTCACCCAAATCTACAAACAGGTCACGGTTTTCAAAAGATGGATAAGAATTGTTTACTTCTACGTTCATACTATACCTCCATGTTTACTTACAGTTAATATGTCTGCAAAAGCAGACATGAATCCGGCATCAAGACTTAAAGGAGCGAGCCTTGAATTTGTGCGCTGCAAGTTGAGTATAGAGGATATGAAACGCAGGATATACAGATGTTAAGTTATAGGTATTAAAAGTTAACATATTATTAACATTAACACTGGTTTATTTATATATACAGCCGGGCTGTCTGATAAAGAATGAGGTTAGTGTGAGTAATGCCTGCGGTATAATATGAACACTTAGTGAAGACGAACGAAGTGAGGATGAAGTTGGTATAAGTAGCGTATTTGGGTATAATATGCCTAAGAATAAATATTAAGGGGAATTTTTGATGGAGATAAAAGGAATAGTATCCAAGATTATATATAAAAATAACGATAACCAATACGTTGTATTTGCTGTGGAAACCGATGACGGTGAAGATGAGACAATGACGGGATATCTTACAGGCGTTGAAGAGGGTATGTATGTAAAGGTTACCGGTGAATATAAGGAAAACAGACAGTATGGAATGCAGTTTGTTGTAGAAGAGTATGAGGTTAGCATGCCGGATGATCTTTACAGCATGGAGAGATATTTGGGCTCCGGTGCCATTAAAGGTGTAGGAGAAATAATGGCAAAACGTATTATAAAGAAATTTGGTAAAGATGCATTCCGTATAATCGAGGAAGAGCCTGAAAGGCTTTCGGAGATAAAAGGTATTTCCGAGCGCAAGGCTATAGAGATAGGCGTACAGTTTGTTGAGAAGCAGGAGATGCGGGAAGCCTTGATGTTTCTTTCAAAATACGGGATATCCTCAACACTTGCGGTTAAGATTTTTAATGCATACGGTGGCAGAATGTACGGGATAGTTAAAGAGAATCCCTATAAGATAGCCGAAGATATAAGCGGTGTTGGTTTTAAGACGGCGGATGCTATTGCAATGAGAGGCGGGATCGGTATACTTTCAGAGTTTCGTATACGGGCGGCGTTTTTATATACACTTAATCAGGCTACGGGACTAGGACACATTTATCTTCCCAAGGAAATGCTGCTAAATTGGACAAAGAAGCTGTTAGAAGGTAATGATGATGCGGAGCATAGAAGTGAGATGACAGTTGACCGTGATAATCTTTTAACACAGCTTAATAATCTTAGTGTTGATAAAAAGGTGCTGTTTAAGGAAATAGACGGTGAAGAAGTGGTGTATACTCCGTATAATTATAACCGGGAACGGGATACCGCAAGAAAGCTTCTTGAAATACGTTATACTCAAAAGGATTGCGCTGATTCTTCGGATAAGGTTATTCGCGATATTGAAAAAGAAATAGATATTGAATTGGATGAGATGCAAAAAGAGGCGGTAAGCCGTGCAGCTGAAAACGGCGTGTTGGTTGTAACAGGCGGTCCGGGAACGGGAAAAACCACTACCATCAATGCGATAATCAAATACTTTGAAAATGAGGGCTTAGAGCTTAAGCTTGCTGCTCCTACAGGAAGGGCTGCAAAAAGGATGACAGAGGCGACGGGCTGTCCGGCGCAGACCATTCACAGATTGCTAGAACTATCTGGAGGAGTTACTGAGGATGATGCGGGTTCCGTTGCCAGATTTGAAAGAAATGCCGCTAATCCCTTAGAGGCGGATGTTATCATAATAGACGAGATGTCAATGGTTGACCAGTCTCTTATGCATTCATTGATGGATGCTGTTCCTTATGGCGCTCATTTAATACTTGTGGGTGATAAGGACCAGCTGCCTTCTGTTGGTGCGGGTAATGTTTTAAAGGATATCATAAGATCAGGAATGATCCCTGTTGTTGAGCTAAAGCGTATATTCAGGCAGGAGAATGACAGTGCTATAATTGAAAACGCGCATAAGATCAATAATGGGGAACCGATAGTTTTGGATAATAAGAGCAGTGATTTCTTCTATATTCCGAGAAATGGCGCGACGGATACGATCAATGAGGTCGGTGAGCTGATCTTTAAAAAACTGCCGCCATTTGTAAAATGCATGCCAACAGATATTCAGGTGCTTACACCGATGCGAAACGGTCCGCTTGGAGTTAGTGCGCTTAACAAGGAGCTTCAGAAGGTATTAAATCCCCCCGATGGCAGAAAGAAGGAGAAGGAGCTTAATGACAAAACTGTGATCAGGGAAGGCGATAAGGTTATGCAGATACGCAATAACTACAAGCTTGAATGGTGCATTTACAGTGAAAAGGGAAGATTCCGCGTTGAGGAGGGAACGGGGATCTTTAATGGCGATATGGGAACGGTTAGGGAAATCGACACCTATAATGAGGAAGTTGTTGTGGTATTTGATGATGATAAGGAGGTCAGATACCCATACAATATGCTTGATGAATTAGAGCTTTCTTATGCCATTACCATACATAAATCCCAGGGAAGCGAATATCCCGCGGTGATACTGCCGCTGCTTTCCGGTCCGCCGATATTGATGAACAGAAATCTTCTCTACACGGCGGTTACCAGGGCGAAAAGCTGTGTTGTCATTGTCGGCAACGGTTATATGATAGAGACCATGATAAAAAACAATAATGAACAGAAGAGATATTCTTCC
>OMSZ01000108.1 GCA_900313855.1 uncultured Eubacteriales bacterium | reverse complement strand
TAATAATAATATATATGATAGTAGTATAACATGAACTTTGATTAATATCTACAACAATTGACGTAAAGAATTGTGCCATTTTTTTCATTTTTACCCTTGTCAGTTTGCCGGTGTGTTGTTATACTTAGTACGCTGTTTAAAGTTATATGACAAATGTCCCCTTAAAGCTAACCGGAGACATGATATAATCAGCTTTTATTAAGAACTGTTACCAAATAAAGATAAGGAGTTTATCATGGGCGGATTTTTTGGAGTAGTATCAAAGGAAGATTGTTTGTTTGATCTGTTCTTTGGAACAGATTATCACTCACATTTAGGAACAAGACGCGGAGGTATGGCTGTCTATGGAAAAAACGGTTTTAACCGTGCCATTCATAACATCGAGAATTCACCCTTCCGTACCAAGTTTGACAAGGACATGAAGGAAATGGAAGGAACGATGGGAATAGGCTGTATATCCGATTACGAACCTCAGCCTCTTATCGTACGTTCTCATCACGGTACCTATGCTATCACTACTGTCAGCAAGATCAACAATACCGATGCGATCGTTGATAAGCTATTTGATGACGGCAATTCTCATTTCCTTGAGATGAGCGGAGGCGATATCAATCCGACAGAGCTTGTCGCAGCTATAATCAACCAGAAAGAGAACATTATAGATGGTATTAATTATGCTTTAGAGCTTATCGATGGCTCACTAACCTTAATGGTACTTACTCCTAAGGGAATCTACGGAGCCCGTGACCGCCTAGGCAGAACCCCTATGTCCATAGGAAAGAAAAAGGATGCTTACTGCCTCACGTTTGAGGATTTCGCATACAGAAATCTTGGATATGAAGATTACAAGGAATTAGGTCCCGGGGAAATAGTTATTGTTGACCATGATGGAGTTAAAACCCTATCCGCTCCGGGAAAGGATATGAAGATATGTACCTTCCTGTGGGTATATTACGGTTATCCGTCAAGCTCTTACGAGGGTATCAGCGTAGAGCAGATGCGATACAACTGCGGTAAATGTTTGGCCGAGCGTGATAATGTCAAGCCCGATATAGTTGCCGGAGTTCCGGACTCAGGAACAGCACACGCCGTTGGTTACTCCAATGCTTCCGGCATTCCGTTCTCAAGACCATTTATCAAATATACTCCGACATGGCCGAGATCATTTATGCCGACAATACAGAGCAAACGTGATCTTATCGCAAGAATGAAGCTTCTTCCGGTACATGATCTTATCAAAGGTAAAAGCCTGTTACTTATAGATGACTCGATCGTACGTGGGACCCAGCTTAGAGAAACAACGGAATTCCTGTACCAGAGCGGTGCCAAGGAAGTACATATACGTCCCGCCTGTCCACCGTTATTGTACGGCTGCAAATACTTAAACTTCTCGCGTTCAACCTCCGAAATGGATCTTATCACAAGACGTGTGATCGCAAGACTTGAAGGTACCGAGGATGTTTCCGACGAGACACTTAAGGAATATGCCAACCCTGAATCTGAAAAATACGAGCAGATGCTTGAGGAGATAAGAAAAGAACTTAATTTCACCTCTCTTCGCTATAACAGGTTAGATGATATGTTAGCTTCTGTAGGAATCCCGGAAGATAAGTTATGTACTTATTGCTGGGACGGAAGGGAATAGATAAAACGAAATACTATTAAAATAAGTGCTGTGTAATTTACAGCACTTATTTTATAGTTACAATTGTTTATATATACTCTTACTGTTTATGGATATACCAGTAATTCATTCCATACATATTTCTTATAATGACGAGTTTTAACTGAACAATCTTAGCAAATTATCCCATGTCATTTTCAATAAACAAATCATCTCATATCATCCGGAATAGAATACCCCAATTCCTCAAGCTTCTCAACCAAAAAACGGTAACCGCCTCTTAATTTCTTCTTCATATTGACGGTATCTTCTTTGAGAAGGGAATAAAGCTCATCAGTATTGTCAACGCCATATCTTCTGACAGCGCTTTCAAGATGAATCGTAAGCTCAAGCTCGTCAATCGAAACGCCTCTTTTATTGCCGCTCTTTGCTCCATTTCTTTTCTCCGGCTTTTTGCCCGGATCATCCTTTATACTTT
>OMSZ01000352.1 GCA_900313855.1 uncultured Eubacteriales bacterium | reverse complement strand
AGGATCTGTGGAATATCATTTATATCTAATCTGGCAGCCGGAATATCTAAGACTCCGTTAAGTCACGAGGAGGTTAAGGAGGCAGCGGATAAAGTAGCACCTATATTTAAGAAGCTTGTGTATAGAGTGATCGAACAATTTTGATTGTTTTTTTGAAAGGCGTTATTGCAGGCAGCAATACGAAAAGGATAAGCTATGAGAAGGATAAGACTTTATAATGCCAGAATACTTACTATGCTTGATGGTTGTGAAGTATCACGAGGTGAGGTCTGGATCAAAGATTGTGTTATTGAAAAAGTGATATTATCGGAAACAACGGATGTTTCCGCTTTTTATTTTGATGAAGAAATAGACTGCATGGGAAACCTTCTGCTTCCGGGCTTTAAGAATTGTCACGCCCACGGACCCATGACATTTCTAAGATCCTATGCTGATGATCTTCCTCTTCAAAAATGGTTAAATGAGAAGATTTTTCCGGCTGAGGCAAAGCTTAAAAAAGAAGATATATATACATTAATGCAATTGGCGGTTCTTGAATATATTTCAAGTGGTATTACTACTAGCTTTGAGATGTATTTCTATCCTGAGGTGATTGCAGCCGCGTGTAAGGATATGGGATTTAAGGTTGTTATATCTGGAACGGTATTTGGCAATGATGATAATAAGGATGAAGCCATTGAGACCTTGAAAAATGATTACAGTAAATTACATAAATGCAATGATCTGGTTGATTACAGGCTGGGCTTTCATTCTGAATACAGCTGTTCAAAAGCTTTAATGGAGGATATAGCAAAGCTTTCGGAAGAATTAAAGGCTCCGGTTTATATGCATAACAGTGAAACGGAAAAAGAGGTTAATGATTGCATCAAAAGATATGGAGTTACTCCGGTTCAATTGATGGACAACCTCGGCTTGTTTGAATACGGAGGAGCAGGACATCACCTTGTATATACAACCGAAAAAGACAGGGAAATATTAAGAGAGAAGAATATATATGTTGTTACCAATCCATCTTCAAATCTCAAATTGGCAAGCGGCATTGCGCCTGTCAAAGAGTATCTTGATGAAGGAATAAAGGTTGCGATAGGTACTGATGGACCTGCCAGTAACAATAATCTTAATTTCTTTAAAGAGATGTATCTTACATCGGCCTTGCAAAAAGTAAAATATAAGGATGCAGCGGCAGTTTCTCCTTATGATATCTTGAAAATGGCAACAGTAAACGGTGCGGAGTTATTAGGACTTAATGAATGTAATTCAATTGCAGAAGGCAAACAGGCGGATATAATATTGATCGATCTGTTAAGACCTAATATGCAGCCATATAATAATATTGTTAATAACATAGTATATAGCGGCAGTGTTGATAATGTTCTTATGACGATGATAGCCGGGAAGGTATTATATGTTGACGGCAAATACAGAACAGGAATAGATCCGTTAGATGTCTATGCCAGAGCCAATTATATTATCAGACGGATTGAATGTTCTCTTTGATATTATGCATATTTCAATCGAATATATTATGATCATTTGAATAGAATTTAATAACTGTGTTAAGTGGTAATTATAATGACAGCTTCTGGGATAAGATATAATATCAAAAGGATGCTTTTTATATCAATGATATTATTTCTTGAGGCTGTCATTATTTATTTGCTTATAATACTAATTAATTACATACTTACAGAGAGAATAAAACAGGTGGAAAATGACACAAAGATTGACAAAATGATCGTAGAAGATATGAAGTATTTCCCTATTCCGTTGAAGTATCAAAGTGAGGTTACATTTGACGATACCTTTGGTGCTTACAGAAATAACGGAGGTCATGAAGGCTGTGACATAATGGATGTAAGTAATTCGGAAGGCAGAATACCGGTCATAAGCTCAACGGATGGAGTTATAACCAATATAGGCTGGCTTTATCTTGGGGGCTACAGGATCGGAATAACAGCAGATAGCGGAATATATTATTATTACGCCCATATGTCCTCGTATGCTTCCGGATTAAAAGCCGGAGATATGATAACGGCCGGTCAGCTTATAGGCTTTATGGGAAGTACCGGAGAAGGAAATGAAGGTACATCCGGTCGTTTTCCTGTGCATCTTCATTTTGGAATATATACGGCTATAAAAGATGGAAATGAGAAAGCGGTTAATTCTTATCCATATCTAAAAAGAATATATCTTAATTGAAGTAATGATCACCGTTTATCCGTGCAGGCACTTTGAAACACTATAATAAATTATATTGATGTGAATAGTAACTTTATCGTGAATATTGTTGAATAATGTATCAAACATATATTTGCAAAAAAATATATATGTGATATAATAATTGAGTCTGTGTATTAATTGATATTTTGTACTGATTTAAGAGGATATTTTACTTGTTTTTTGTAATGCAGACGATAGATAGATTGGGGTGAAATTATATGGAGATACAGCTTTGGAGGGAGATTCTTGATCCCTATCGGCTGGCAGTTGATGAGCTTATAGTTAAGTTCAATCATATTATCGAGGAATACAGAAATGCCGGTCTTTATTCTCCGATTGAGCAGGTTACAGGTCGTGTAAAGAAGATTTCAAGTATCTTAGATAAAATGCAGAAGAAGAATATAGCTATTGAGGAGATTGATGATCGTATTTCCGATATGGCAGGTATTCGTATCATGTGTCAGTTTGTTGAGGATATTGAGAAGGTTGTAGAGATAATACATAACCGTACCGACATGGAGGTTGTCAGAGAGAAGGATTATATTACCAACATGAAGGATAGCGGATACAGAAGCTATCATATGATCATTTATTATGATGTATATACATTAGATGGAACCAAGAGAATTCAGGCAGAGATACAGATCCGTACTCTTGCCATGAATTTCTGGGCAACTATTGAGCATTCCCTTCAATATAAGTATAAGGGCAATATGCCTGAGCATATTAAGGAAAAACTGCTTAAAGCTTCTGATGCGATAATTACTCTTGATCAGGAGATGAGTACTGTGCGTGACGAGATCATGGATGCTCAGAATATCTTCCAGATCAAAGCAACTCTTGTTTCAGATATTCTTATTAATATTCAGAATCTGTTTAAGGTTGCGAGTAAGCGTGAGGTATTAAAGATTCAAGACGAGTTCTATAAAGTATACAAAACTGAGAATCTTGAACAGCTCGAAAGATTTTCAAAGCAGCTTGATATTATTTCCGAGGGTTACAAAGCACAGAGCTTATATTGATATTGTTATTGTTGTATATTGTTTAACATTTTTCTTTAAAATCAGGCCTTCTCTTACTTGAGAAGGCTTAAGGTTTATATGATGAAGGTACAAGGGATAAGATGAGATTACCGATTGAATTTGAAAAGAGAATGAAGCAAATGTTAGGGCCGGATTATGATAAATATCTGGCTTCTTTTAAGTTGCAAAGTTATCAGGGCTTAAGAGTGAATACGATGAAGGTTTCAACGGATGAATTTGAGACTATTTCTCCTGTTTCTCTTAAAAGAGTGGATTGGTGCAATAACGGATACTATATTAATGATTTTGGTGAAAAAACTGATCACGACAATGAGAATATGTGTAATAAGGATGAAGTGATAACTGAGAATATCAAACCATCAAAGCATCCGTATTATTTTGCCGGATTATATTATCTTCAGGAGCCTTCGGCTATGAGTACAGCAAGTCTGCTGCCGATAGAAGAGGGGGACAAGGTTCTTGATATCTGTGCGGCGCCGGGCGGCAAATCAACGGAACTTGCAGCTAAGCTTAATGGTACGGGGCTTTTGGTATCAAATGATATCAGTAATTCCAGAGCTAAGGCTCTGCTTAAGAACTTAGAGCTTTTTGGGGCAGGCAATACTCTTATTACAAGTGTTGCGCCTAATGAACTGTCTAAGCATTTTCCTTCATTTTTTGATAAGATATTGATCGATGCGCCCTGTTCCGGAGAAGGAATGTTCCGCAAGCAGTCAAATATGACAACTGCCTGGGAGAATAACGGAGTAGAGCTTTTTGTCGGGCTGCAGAGGTCAATATTAAAAGAGGCTGTAACAATGCTAAAACCCGGAGGAAAGCTTATATATTCAACCTGTACATTTTCGCCGGAGGAAAATGAACAGTCGATAGAATATCTGCTTTCATTAGACGACAGTTTATCGCTTGTAGAACTGCCTTTATTTGACGGATGGGATATGGGACATCCACTATGGGCAAAGAAGGATTGGCAAGGTAGTGTATCAGATATGAATGTCGGGATAGCAGGTGGTGATGACGATTCTTCGGAATATAATGAGCTTACAAAGTGCAGAAGATTATGGCCTCATAGGGTAAAGGGTGAAGGACACTTTGTGGCGATGGTTGAGAAAAGT
>OMSZ01000112.1 GCA_900313855.1 uncultured Eubacteriales bacterium | reverse complement strand
TAACGGTCTTGTCATCCTGAATAATTCCAATTATAAAACAATAAAGAACGAATTAACGAGATATCTTGAAAATGTCAGAATACGATGCATCACCAGGGATAAGGATAACAACCTCTGGTTCTGTACTCATGGAGATACCGGAATCGTATGTTGTAAACCGGATGGGACAATAATTAATTTCAATCACGAAAACGGTCTTGATGCCGAAAAAACCCGTTCCTGCATCCAGTGTGCTGACGGCAGCATTGCAGCATCAACCGCCAACGGCCTATTTATCATCAAAAACGAGAAGGTCACCGCTCACTACGGACACGAGGACGGAATCAACAATACAGAGATCCTTTGTGTTTGTGAAGGACCGGACGGAAAACTCTACCTCGGTAGTGATGGTGAAGGAATATATGTGGTTGATAACGGCAAGATATCCCGATTAAGCTTCGATGACGGCCTTACCAGCGGTGTTATCATGCAGGTTAAATGGGACGAAAAAAATGATATGTTTTGGATAATAACCTCCAACTCGATCGAATATATGAAGGATGGTGTGATAACGCCGATCACAAACTTCCCATACAGCAACAATCTTGACATTTATTTTGACGATCACGGCGGCGCCTGGGTTCTGTCTTCAAACGGCGTATATATAACAAAGGTCAGCCAGCTTATTGAAAATAAGAATATAGAATACAGCTTCTACAATACCAGAAGCGGACTTCCATATATTACAACCGGTAATTCGCGCAGTTATCTCGACGAGAACGGATATCTTTATATATCCGGAACAACCGGCGTATGTATGGTTAATATTGATGCCGAAGATACTGATATAGGAAATGTTAAGCTTTCCATTCCTTCTGTTGAGATAGATGACCGTGAGGTTCCAGTAAAAAGCGGCGAGCCAGTTTCATTGCCGGCCGGCAGCAAACGTCTTGTAATTGACGCTTATGCTATTACCTTCGGTCTTTCCAACCCGAGAATAAGCTACTATTTAGACGGCTTTGACAAGGAACCTATATATACCACAAAACAGGATCTCAAATCCATAATTTATACCAACCTTGACGGTGGAAAATACATATTCCATCTCAATGTTATCAACGACGAGACGGGCAAGGTTGAAAGAACCATGGCTTTGGCGATCAACAAAGAAAATTCCGCTTATGAAAGCTTCTGGTTCTGGATAATTTCAATGGGCATCATAATCGCATTTATTGCGTATGCTATCTGGAATCATTTTAAGAAACGCAACGAAGCCCTTCTTGAAAAGCAGAAAGAAGATCAGGAGTTCATCAACCAGATCATGCATACCTTCGCAAAATGTATTGATATGCGTGATTCGCAAAACCGCGGTCACTCCTTCAGAGTAGCCTACTACACGAAAATGCTTGCGGAGAAACTGGCCGAAAAACGCGGTTACACAGAGGAACAGATTAACGAGTTCCACAATATAGCTCTTTTGCATGATATAGGAAAATTAAGTATTCCGGATGCCATACTTAACAAACCCGCGCGTCTTAACGATGAAGAGTTTGTAATCATGAAATCCCACGCAGCAGCCGGAGGAAAGATACTTTCAAACGTTAAGATAGTTGAAAACCTTGCCGACGGTGCAGGCTGTCACCATGAAAGAATTGATGGCCGTGGTTATCCGAGAGGATTAAAGGGTGACGAGATTCCGGAGGTCGCAAGAATAATTGCCGTTGCTGATACCTTTGACGCCATGTATTCAACAAGACCTTACAGAAAGCAGATGCTCCTATCTGACGTCCTTGCGGAAATCGAAAGAATTAAAGGCACCCAGTTAGAGGAGGAAGTGGTAGATGCACTCTTTGCGCTTGCCGAGGAAAATAAGCTTAACAAAGAAGAGGTTGACGCCGCTACCGCTTATGATCTTGAGGACGAGAATGATCTTGTCAAAGAAACCGACACGCTGTCAAAGGATGCATTAGCCGAGAAAAACAAAGAATTCATGAAGAGTATCGGTCTTGATACCAAAGAATAGACGAGAATAAGAAAGAGGTCAGACCATGAAAAAGAACAACAAAAAGTTAAAGATCAAAAAAGCCTTGAATCCCGTGCTTTTGATGGTAATTGTGGTGTGTCTTTGCGCAATAGCAACCTACATAATACCTGCCGGGCAGTATGAAATTGAATATAATGAAGCAGTCGGTAAGGAAACCATCAACCCGGACAGCTTTATGTATATAGAGCGGACTCCGACCACACCGTTCCAACTGCTGCAGGCATTAACCTTAGGTCTTCAAAAGGGTTCTTATGTTATATTCTTTCTCCTTATAATCGGAGGAATGTTCGGAATATTAAATGGTACCGGGGCGCTTAATGTCGGTATTGCCAACCTCCTTAAAAAAATGCAGGGAAAGGAATTTCTATTGATACCAATCCTTATGATATTCTTTGGATGCGGTTCGGCATTTTGCGGAAATTTTGAGGAGTTTCTTGTATTTGTACCACTTATTCTTGCCTGCTGTATTACCGTAGGATATGACTCAATAACAGCTGTCGGGATCATTTTCTTAGCCGCTGCCGCAGGCTATGGCGGTGGTATAACGAATACATTTACTGTTGGAACCGCTCAGGAGATAGCAGGTCTTCCCCGCTTTTCCGGCATGGGTTTACGAATCATACTTTTTGTTACCCTCGAGCTTGCCTCAATAATATATGTAATTT
The DNA here is from genome assembly GCA_900313855.1 of uncultured Eubacteriales bacterium. Lineage (GTDB taxonomy): Bacteria > Bacillota > Clostridia > Lachnospirales > Lachnospiraceae > CAG-590. Next base: position 5,077 of record OMSZ01000112.1, on the reverse strand, counting down.
TGTATACCCGTCTGATTAAGAAAAACCAGCAGTTAAGTATTTCTTATGATTACGATATGGAGTTCAATCAGGACAAGAAGATCAATCTTGATATTATTCCGGAATTTACTTTGCGCCAGCTTTTTGTAGTAATCGTATTTCTTACCGGCATCGTATTTGCGGTGTGGGGAATAATCAAAATGGGTTATTACGTTGACGAGCTTTCGGGAATATTCCTTGCAATAGGTATAATCGGTGGTATCGTAGGAGGACTTAAGCCCGCTGAAATATGTGATAAGTTCATTAAGGGCTGCGGTGATATGCTCCTGCCCGGAGTGATGATAGGACTTGCCAATGCGGCAGTACTCCTTCTTCAAAACGCCAATGTCATGGACACTATATTAAAGGCATTAGAAGGTCTTTTAAGCAATCTTCCGCACACCCTTATGGCAGGCGGTATGTTCCTTTTCCACCTGATATTCAATGTTGTTGTCCCTTCCGGTTCCGCTCAGGCTAATATTACAATGCCCCTTATGACAACGCTTGCGGATTCAACGGAAATAACAAGACAGACAGCGGTACTTGCATACCAGCTCGGTGATTCATTTACTAATGTGCTGGCACCGACCGGCGGAGAGATACTTGCTGCTCTTGCAATATGCAAGGTACCATTTAGCAAGTGGGTTAAATTCCTGATACCGCTATTCATCATATGGTGTGTCATCGCACTCGTATTTTTAGTATATGCAACCAAATCAGGATACGGTCCGTTATAATATATAAAGGATAGGCATAACAGCCTATCCTTTTTCTTTATACTTTATCATGTCGCTTAACGGGTCCATTTAATCAACCGGATTAACGTGTATCATCACATGCTTTACATTAGGAAATTCCTTCTCAACATTACTGTGAACATTTTCCGCAATCTCATGTGCCTCAAACAACGTGATCTCGCCCTTTGCAGCGATCTCCAGATCAATATAGATTTTATTACCAAACTGCCTTGTATAAAGCAGATCTATGCCTTCTACTCCCGGCTGCTTTTCTATAAAGCTTCTGATATTATTCTCAAGCCCCTTCTCACAGGAAGTATCTAACATCTTATCAAGCGCATCCTTAGAAATGTCAAATGCAACCTTTAATATAAACAGACAGATAACCAGACTGGCGATCGGATCCATTATCGGAAATCCCAGCTTTGCAAGACCGATTCCGATAAATGAACCAACAGATGACAGGGCATCAGAACGGTGATGCCAGGCATCTGCCTTAAATGCAGTAGAATTTAATTTCTTAGCGTAATGCATCGTATACCAGAACATTACCTCTTTAACAGCAATAGACACTACCGCTGCAATAAGCGGAAGCATTGTCGGTATCTCAAGCTCATTGCGGGAAATGATCTTCTCAATTCCGGTATATCCGATACCCAGGCCCGTACCCGCAAGGATAAGCCCCAATATCAACGAGGCTGCACACTCTAATCTTTCATGGCCATACGGGTGCTCGTCATCCTCCGGCTGCTTTGAAAGAAGAACTCCTATGTACGCAACAACTGTTGTAAATACATCCGATAACGAATGTACCGCATCCGAAATCATCGCTCCTGATCTTCCGAAAAAACCGGCGATCAATTTGATAACTGCCAGCAGTATATTCCCAAGAATTGTAACAACAGATAGTTTTTTAACAATATTATTTTCTTCCATAACTCATGACCACCGTTAATTATAGTCTACATGTTTTGCTTATTCATATCTCTCGTCTATTACTCGTTTTGCCTTCTTCTCACTTCTTGGAAGAACACCGATCTCCACAACCTTGACAAGCGGTGTAAAGCCTATCTTACTCTTAACCCTGACGGCAACCCTCTCGGCAAGCTTAGCAAAATCAACAGTACCGTTGGTCTCGACATAAAGACGCATTGTATCTTTTCCTTCAAGATGAGAAATGTGGATCTGATACTCGGAAGAAACCTCCGGGAATTCCGCAAGTATCTCCTCTATCTGTGCAGGGAATACATTTACTCCCTTGATCTTGATCATATCATCTGTTCTTCCGCGGATCTCATCTATTCTCGGATATTCACTGCCGCAGGAACATTTCTCCGGAACGATCCTTGAAAGGTCATGCGTACGATAACGAATAAGCGGAGCGCCCTCTTTGACAAGCGTGGTTATAACGATCTCGCCCCACTCTCCGTCAGGAAGATTTTCCCCGGTCACAGGATCGATTATCTCAAGATATACGAAGTCATCCCAATAATGCATGTATCTTTCATTCGGACAGTTGATACCGATTCCCGGACCGTATATTTCCGTAAGACCATAAATGTCATAAAGCTCAATACCAAGTATACCTGCGATTCTCTGACGCATATTCTCTCCCCAACGCTCAGAACCGATTATACCCTTCTTAAGATGTATCTTATCCTTGATCCCTCTCTTCTCTATCTCCTCAGCAAGCAAAAGCGCATAAGAAGATGTTGCGCAGAGAACTGTGGATTTCATATCTATCATCATCTGGATCTGCTTATCGGTATTACCCGGACCCATCGGGATTACCATAGCGCCTAACTTTTCTGCTCCCCACTGAAAACCGATTCCTGCTGTCCACAGTCCGTATCCCGGTGTAATATGTATACGATCCATCTTAGTGATTCCGGCCATCTCATAGCATCTTGCAAATTGAATAGCCCAATCATCAACATCCTTTGCTGTATAAGGAATTATGACCGGAAGACCGGTTGTTCCTGAAGATGAATGGATTCTTACTATCTCCTCCTCCGGAGCTGTCATAAGTCCAAGCGGATATGCTTCTCTAAGATCATTCTTCTCCGAGAAGGGAAGCTTCTCAAAATCCTCCTGCGAGCTTATGCTGTCAATTCCCGCCTCTTTAAGCTTCTTTCCATAAAAGCTTCCAGCCGATACAAGCGCACGTATCCTGTCATTTACCTGTTTTAACTGTAATTCATTAAGCTTCATGTTAGTGATCCAACCTTTCTTTATTTTGAACATTTACATTATATGCAATATTGACGCTTATTTCAACGTAAAATTAATACAATGGAACCCGAATCAACAAATTCCAAACGTTTAAGTATGCGTCACCACGTAGAATCATTGTTTTAAGGGAAACGAAGTTTCCTATAAAGCAAAAAAAGCCGGAGCACAATGCATTAATGCGCTGTACTCCGGCCTCTCTTTTTTACATGAACTGCTGCATTTCTCCCATAAGATCTTCTTCTGTCTTGATAAGTCTCTTGGCTAAATGAATGCTCTCCGGCGAGGCGTTTTCATTTTTGTTAAGATATTCCGCTACCGACTGTATACCCATATTGCAGCCATCCATTATAATCTTTGCAATCTGCTTTGCGTCATCCTTGATAAGCAGCTTTGCCTCCGTAGTGATCCAGGACATTGCGGAAGCCATAAGCCCCGGCTTCTCCTCACCCTTTCCGTAACGGGCAAGCTGATCCCCTGTCTCCTTCTCAAGTCTCTCATGTTCGTTAGTGTAACTGTTGATCAGGTTCATTAATTTATCATCAACTATATATTCCTTAACCTGTTTCATGCTGTTAATAGCCATCTTACAGCCCGTATTGACCTGATCTAACAGATCCAAAGTCTGTTCTGTCATAAACAATACCTTCCTTCCTTTTTTTACTATTATTCCCGCAATTTATATTTATATACATTATTTTTATTATCTTTACTAAATTATACATTTCGTGTATAATATATTGTGCGTGTTTATGCTTAGGTTTTATACCTGTTGACGAACTGACTATGTCTTTGGAATTCGTTACGGTGTATCTGCATAACTAACATGTTATTTTTTATTAACATATAAGCCGAAAGCTTTTCATAACAATAAAAGAAACATACAAAGGGGGCTCTTTAGATGAACAAACAAAATGACAGCAAGCTTGCAATTTCAGTTGTCGCAACGCTAAGTGCAGGAATTGCGCTAATCTATGTTCTGATAGCATTTTCGAATCTTGTATTTGCAGTTGCGGGAGTAAGCGTTATCTTCCTTATTTGCTCTTACATTTTAACGCAAAATATTCTCTCTTTTATCAACATGAAGAATAAATCGTTAAATGTGCAGATCAAGAACGGGATGGATGATCTTTCCAATCAGATAGAAGGTATGAGCAGCGCTCAGACTCAGATTTCAAAGGCTACATACCTCTACACCCGCCAGGCAGCGGAAAATGTTGCCACACTCCGGGGCAATTATGCTGAAAGCCAGGAGGTTCTTCATAAGAATCTTTCTGTTCTTGCCAATGCCCAGAATAAGTCTACAAAGCTCCTTATCAAATATGATCAGAATAACACTACCAAATTAATCTCAACTCTCAAAGAGATTAAAAATAATCTTAATGAAACCTTATCAAGCGGATTTGATCAGGTTAAACAACCAAACAATGCTGATGTTGTTGCAATGTTGGAATCAATCGTTGAATATCTTAGGTCCCAGCCTGCCAACGTGGATCAGTCTTTAAGCTCCCAGATTAATAACGTTGCGCGTGAGTTACAGAATATTTCAATGAATATTGCTAAGGTTCAATCCGTTCCTATGCAACAGGTAATGCCTATGCAGCCGGTTATGCCTGCTGCCCCTGTATATCAGGAAATGCCTCAGCCTGTTGCGGCACCTGTTACATCACCTGCAGCTGAAGTACCGGAGGCTGTGGCGCCTATCGCTGAAGCTCTTACCGAGGAAATACCGGAAGTCGAAGCTCCTGCCGTTGAAACACCGATAGCAGAAGCTCCAATTGAGGAAGCTCCTGTCGAGGAACAGGTTATGACAACAGAACCTCTTGAAGCCGAGATGCCTGTAGAAGAAACATCTGCACAAGAGCCTGTAGAAGAACCGGAAGTTACTGAACCTGTTGCAGAGGAACCTGCACAGGAACCGGTTAAGGTTGAACCTGTTTCTGATGATCCGAACAAGCAGTTATCTCCGGATGAGATTGCAGCTTTGTTTGCTTCCGCAGCCCCTGCTCCTACAAAGGAAGAACCCGAAGTTGCAGAGGAACCTGCACAAGAAGCTCCTACCGCAGAAGAAGAAAAACCTTTCACTCCTACCT
>OMSZ01000023.1 GCA_900313855.1 uncultured Eubacteriales bacterium | reverse complement strand
GTTCTATGATTCATTTAAGCTTTTCTTTATCTGCTTACCGTTTTTTGTAATGGACTACAAAGAGATGAAAAAGGAAAAAATGAAAAAACGCAAAAGAGAACTGACACTGCAGTTTAAGGCAATGATGGAGGCGTTAGTTACTTCGCTTACGGCAGGATATTCTTTGGAAAGAGCTTTTTTGGATGCCAAAAGAGACATGTCACTTGTGTATGACGATGATGCAGTGATATTTTCGGAGCTTTCCGCGATCATTTCGGGACTTAAGGTTAATATTCCGATAGAAAAGCTGCTTATGGATTTTGGAGTAAGAAGTGGGGTTGAGGATATTGAGAATTTTGCCAATGTGGTATCGGCGGCTAAGAAGAGCGGGGGCAATCTGATAAGAATTATAGAAAAGACGGTGAGAAGCATATCGGACAAGATAAGCGTAGAGGAAGAGATGGAAACGATAATTTCAGCAAAAAAACTTGAAGAAAAGATAATGATGGTTATGCCTTATGGTATCCTGCTCTATTTAAGGCTTAGCAATGGCGATTTTCTGAATGTGCTGTATCACAATTTGTTTGGGATTTTGCTAATGACAGTGTTCTTATCGGGAGTATATCTGGCTAATGTCTGGGCGTCAAAGATTATGGATATACCGGTTTGACCCGTGGGGGAATATATAGTTTTAGTAAACTGTTAAAAGGAGTTGCTGATGAATTTATTGATGATACACGTAACAATATATTTCGTTCTGATCGCGCTGATACTATGCAGCTTCTGTATAAAAAACGGCGAGAAGCATAAATGGATCATGTTTGTGCGGGAACATTTGGCGGTCATGGCTTTTCTTCTGGCAGTCAACACAGTAAGCTTTGCGTTGTCCTTTAAGGATACCGGACAGGATTATTATATCAAGCGGGCACCATTTTACGGGCAGGAAAAAGAATACCCGTTTAAGACACATATTGACGGGCAGGAGATGACATTTGAGCTTACGGTGCCGCCTAAAAAAATGAAGCCTAAGGAAGCTGATAAGAAAATGGAGCAGGCGTTTTCATATCTTGAAGAAAACCTTAAGGGAGAAAATGAATCCCTTAATAAGGTAAACAAGCCTTTGGATATATCCCTGGACTATGAAAACTATCCGTTTGATATCGAGGTAAAGCCTAAGGATTATAGTCTTATCGACGAGGACGGCGTGCTAAGGAATGATAGGGAGGAATTGCTGGCAGCAGGATTCTCGGAAGGGGAAATCCTTTCCGGGATAAGCAGCAGTATCAATATCAGATTAAATTATGGAGAGCTTACTAAGGCTAAGGATTTTGAAATAACTATCTTTCCGAAAGAAGACACTGATAATGAGCTTATGCTTAAGGAGATTAAGCGGCTTTATCAGAGAAAGGAGAAGGAGTCTGAATATGAGGATGGCTTTTTCTTGCCGGCAAGCTACAAGAATATTGATATCAAAGCATTAGACGGTAAAGGGATAGATCCTTTGGTAATACTGGTTTTCGGAATCATAATAGCAGGGCTTTTGATCGTTAAGGAATTCGAGACAAAGAGAACATCTGCCGTCAGAGAGAAGCAGGCGCTGCTTAAGGCATATCCATGGTTTGTTAACGAGCTGGTACTTTTGCTTGGAGCAGGAATGCAGGTAAGAAATGTATTCGCACTTCTTATTAAGGATTATGAAAATACAGCTGCCGGTAAGACAAAGCTTTCAAAAAGGAAGGCTGAGGATGAGTACAGGAGACCGCTTCTTAAGGAGCTCCTCCATGCAAAGCAGGATTTTGATATCGGCATGAGTGAGGGAAGAATCTACTATGAGCTTGGAAGAAGACTTAAGCTGCCATGTTATATTAAGATCTTAACCCTGCTTGAACAGAATGTTACCAAGGGTTCAAAGGGGCTGGTAGCGGTGCTTGAGCAGGAGGAGAGAACTGCCTTAGAGGAGCGGATGAATCTGGCAAAGAAAAGCGGAGAAGAGGCCGGAACCAAATTACTGGGACCGATGATCCTTTTGCTGATCATAGTAATGTTAATGATCATGGTGCCCGCCTTTATGAGCTTTATATAGAAGGGGAATTGCATCGGTATTATGCTGCCGTGCAGCGCAAATCCGGTGCAGCAAACGAGCAAAAGTAAAAATACTTTTTTAACGAACTGAGAAAGGGGGTGATGTGTATGCCGGTTGTGAAAAGGGCAGCTAAGGATTTTCTATATGACGAGTCCGGAATGGGCGTTGTTGAAGTGATACTGATCATTGTCGTGCTGATAGCAATGGTTATTATCTTCAAAGAGCAGATATCAACATTAGTCGATAATATATGGAAATCAATTAATGAAAGTGCCAAAAAGATCTATTAAGTAACCAGAGACTAAAAATCATAATAATATCCGGTAAGCGGATGAATTCCAAAATGTTGCAAAATTCTTGTGGAGGTGCGCTATGAAGAACAAGGGACAGATTACGGTTTTGTTTTCCTGCATGATCAGCATATTACTCGTTTTCACCCTGACTGCAATCGAGGTAGGAAGAATATATTGCGGAAGAATGAAACTAAGAGCCGTTATTCATAGCGCTCAATCCAGCATTTTGGCAGATTACAACAGAGAGCTGTTTGAAAGGTATCATTTACTGTTCATGGATCCCACCTACGGGACAGGAAGCAGCGCTATGGTGGAGGAGAAATTCAGCGATTATCTTAAGGCATCTTTAGAAGGTGATGGTAGATTGGGAGGGCTTTATAGCTTTTGTGTAGAGGAGACCGCACTTTCTGACTGCAAAACAATAATGGATGATCATATGAAGCAGTTAAAAAACCAGATAACCGATTATGAAAAGGAAGAAGGAGTGGTATCAAAGCTTGCGGAGGCGGGAAAGCAGATGGCGGGTGCGTCAAAGGAGGTCTTAGAGGCTTCCGATAAAACTGAGCGCAACGCGATTGAAATACCGCAGTCAGAGGATAAGGAAGATGGCGAAATGACTGGTGAAAATGATTCGGATAGCAGTAACGGTGATAAGGCAGAAAATGATGTGGAGGATCCAAGAGATAAATTAAAACAGATGCTTTCACAGGGAGTATTGGTTCTTCTTCTTCCTGAGGGTAGTGAGATATCAGAGGAAAAACAGGATTTTTCAAAATCCCCTTCTCACATTTATCCGGAAACGGAGGAAAAAGAAAAGGATGCTGATTTTCAGGATGTTTCAAAGCTTGTGTCGGTATTAAATTCTTCCGCAAAGGAGGAGAATCTTTTGACAAAGGCCGGGCAAAAGGCTGCATTTACTGCTTATGTGATGGATCATTTTTCTAGTCAGGGTGATTATAAGGACAGTGTAATGCACTGTGAGGCGGAATACATTATCAAGGGAAAAGCGTGTGATAAGGACAATCTCGAGGCAGTTCTTTCGGAGATCATATGGATGAGAATGCCGATCAATTACATATGTCTGATCAAGGATCCTGAAAAGCAGACCGAGGCCTTAACGGTTGCAACAGCAATATGCAGCGCAACGGGAACGATGGCTTTAGTCGAGATAGTCAAATATCTGCTCCTAGGCTGCTGGTCTTATGCCGAATCCGTGTATGAAGTAAGACAGCTCATGCATGGGGAAAAGCTGCCCTATATAAAGACTCCGGTGGATTGGAACACCGATCTTAAGTCTCTTTCAAAAACAGGAGAGAATAGTTTTCCGGATACGGGAATGAGTTATAAGGATTACCTTTGTCTGATGCTGGCAGCAAAGGAAAGCAAGGATCTGACCTATGCCAGGATGTTAGATCTGATCGAGAAGAATCTGCAGGTTAAGGATGAGAATTTATCCGTGGTTAATTTGTGCGGAGCATTTACCATACAGGGAAAGATCAGGCAGATGCCGATGCTTGTAAAAGGAGGAAATGATGGGGCTTATGATTTCTATTATCAGGAGGAGTTCTCATATGATATCCGTTGACTACTATAACGGGCTGACCTAAGTGCCTGACAAAAGCAGAAGACTGTTATCAATTGATAGAAAGGATATTTGTTCAATTAAGAAATTGCCGCACTCTGAAAGCTCTTACAGGAAGCAAAAAGAACCACCCGAATATAATAACATATGAATGCCGATACAGCCTCTCCAGGTATATGGGAATGCGGCTTTTTGTAAGAGTTTTCAAAGCGTGGTAACAGGAAGGTAAAAAAGGGGATAATGATGAGAAACGGTAATAGAGGATCAGCGGTGATCGAAGCCTGTGTGGTGATCCCGCTTTTTCTGTTTTTAATGATATTTGTAATATATATGTACAGGATGATATATGTAGACGCACATATACATCAAAGCCTTAGTGAAGCAGCAATATATTGCGCGCAGCGATGTTATCTCGAGGATAAAATGCTGTCAGACAAGGACTATGAAACCACGGTTGATACCATGGTCAATACCGGAATAGTCAATGCACAGTTTAAAAGATATTTAGGAGATGAAGCATTAATAAAACAGGTGGTGGCCGGTGGAAGGAACGGTATAGTAATAACGGTTTTTCCGGATGAGGCGGACAGAAAGGTATTTGTTGCAAAGGCTTATTATATTAGTCATATCAGCATTCCCCTTCTTGGTAATTATACTATTCCGAGAGAGCTATCTATAAAGCAAAAGGCTTTTTTGGGCTATGATAAAAGTGATGAGGCAAATGATGAGGATACCTATGTTTATGTAACGCCTAATGAAGCGGTATATCATACAAACAGAAGCTGCAGCCATCTTTTGCGGGATGTTCGTGAGGTGCCGGGAACAGGCGGATATGAGCCCTGCAGCTTTTGTGCAAAAGGAAAGAAGGATGGAAATAACGGAAAGAAATATGTTACAGATAACGGAAAGGCATATCACAACGATATTCATTGCTTAGGACTTAAAAGAACAGTGACAAGGGTTAAGAAATCGTCGGTTCCAAGCTTAACGCAGTGCAGCAGGTGCAAAAGGAGATAGGAAAAAGAGGGAGGGAATTATCTTTGAGAAGGAGAAACAGAGGAAGTGCAGTAATAGAGATGACAATGATGGTTCCGATAATTTTGGGATGTATCTATTTTTATATTATGAGTATGCTTTTTTTGATAGAACATGGAAAAGTGGCGGATGATCTGTCATACAGGCTTTACAGCTATTCAGAGGAAAATACAGAAAATGATGATGGGGATAAAAAGGTTATCTTAAGCGGCAATACTGAGGTTATAAGCTATGGTGAGGTGTTTAATAACTATGAGCTTATGATCGAGTTAAAAAAAGAAGGAAGCGATGTCGTAAAGAATCTAAGGAGGTGGCAGTTGATTGCAGACACAATTAATTAGAGAAGGAATGGTACGTTATTATGCAGTTGAAAAGAAAGGGGAGTACAGGGAATGCTATGAGGAGAAGCTTTTTAGATTTCAAAAGGTTCCTTATTTCATGAGCTATGAATTCCGTGAGCTTAATGGTGAGGCTTTATTATATTACAGGTTGAAATATGCTACCAGCTTGAAGCAGGCATTTGGTTGTATTGAGCTTACTCTTGAAAAAACTGATAATATGATAAGAAGCATTGTCGGGGTATTAGAAAGCTGTGATGAATATCTTCTTCTTCCGGAAAATGTTATCTATGATCCGGAAAGTGTTTTTATCAATATAGACAGCGGAGAATTAATCTTCTGCTATTATTGTGATAAGCAGGAAGGCAGGACATTAAAGGAGCTTGTGATGGAAATAATACAACAGATAGACAAGCGGTACGAGCAGGGGGCTGTTAAGCTCCTTAAATTTTATAATCTGTTAACGGAGCCTAATTTGAGCCTCGATAAGCTTAAAGCATTTATTCATAACAGATATTATGAGGCGGAAAGCCCTGCAGAGATAGAAAAAGCATATGATCAGCTATCCGCTAAAGAAAATGAGTACAATATTGAGGCGGATCGGGAAGCTGATAATAATAGAAGTGAGAAAAAGAGTAAAGGAGCGTTATGTGTGAATGAAACGCACCTTTACGGTGCAAAACATCAGGGAAGAGAAAAACCAAAGCTTGTAATAAAGGTTATGATGGCGCTTACGGCGATTGTTGATCTGATCCTTTTTATAGGGCTTTTATTTAATCTGCTTACTTATGAAAAGACAGGTTATCTTTTTATTGGCATGGCAGTCCTGATAATAGAGGTTATCATTTATATGCATTTTGATAAGGAAGAGTCTGCTGACGATATTATGGAGGAGTATCAAAGAGAAACAAAGCTTAAGGAAAATGAAGAAAAATTTGAAGTTAGTGAGCCTGTTTATAATAAGGTTTCATATGATGAGGCAACTATACTTTTGTCAAAGGGTGACGAAGCGTCAGACTGTATCATAGAGGAGGATAACGGGGGAAAGCTTTTTCTTGAGGCAATGGATAAAGACAGGTATGAGCCTGTACATATTGATTCCGCAAGTCTTGTGGTAGGAAGTCTTCCCGGAAGCTGTGGCTATGTTCTTAAAGCTAGAGGAATAAGTCGTTTGCATGCCAAGCTCTTAGAGAGGGAGGACGGCTTGTTTTTGATGGATATGAATTCAACTAACGGCAGCTATGTCAATGGAGAAATCCTACAGGCCGGTATGGAATATCCGCTAGAAGAGGGGGATCTTATATCGTTTGCGGGAGTTCAGTTTTATGTTGTCAAAGAAGCCTCTTAATCCTCTTGTAAAATACCGCATTTTCAGCTATACTATTACTGATATTGGAACACTTTTTCGGAGGTGAGAGAAACGAAGATTAATATATACTATGGCGGAAGAGGCTTGTTAGAGGATCCTGCGATATATGTTATCAATAAAATGACAGAGGTACTTAAAGAGCTTCGCGTTGAGGTTGAACGTTATAATATATTTGAGGATAAGAATGCGATCGCAACTCTCCCATCAACTCTTAAAGGGGTTGACGGAGTAATACTCGCATCAACGGTTGAATGGTTTGGCATTGGCGGATATATGCAGCAGTTTCTTGATATGTGCTGGCTTTATGCAGACAAGCAGGAGCTTGCTCACGTATATATGCTGCCGGTTGTAATGGCGACCACCTATGGAGAGCGTGATGCCGAGCTTAATCTTGTTAAAGCATGGGAGACGCTTGGTGGAATTCCTATTACCGGATTGGTTGCTTATGTTGAGAATCTTGATGATTTTGAGAAGAACGAGAGCTACAGCAATATAATCGAGAAGAAAACAGAGACGTTATACAGAACGATCCATCAAAAGACAGAGAGTCTGCCGACAAGTAATCTTGCTGTAAAGACTAATATTCTTAAGACCAGAACGATTGAGCTGACTCCGCAGGAGAGTGAACAGCTTTCCAAATTTGTCAGCGATGAGACCTATGTTAAAAAACAAAAGGAAGATATAGAAGAGCTTTCGGCAATGTTTAAGCAGATGCTTTGGACAGGTGAAGAGGATGATGAGGCGGATGAGGACAGCTATGATGAGGATAACGGAGATCTTCATTTGAGCCGTGATGATGCAAAGGTTCCCGAATCGGACAGATACATTAAGGCTTTTACCGATAAGTATCACCCGGAAACAGATTTCTCGGCGTCTTATGCGATAATAATTACTGACGAGGACAGAATTCTTCACATAGAAGCTATAGGTGATAAAGTTAAAGCGTTTTATGCGGCTACCGAGGAAGCAGATGTTACTTTAAGAACAACCACCAGGTCATTAGATGATATTTTAAAGGGTAAGACTACTTTCCAGCGTGGGTTTATGGCCGGTGAGATTTCGGTAAAGGGAAAGATTAAAACGCTTAGGATGTTAGATGTTATCTTCCCGTTTCAGGCTTGAAATTACAGACAGGTAGGTTATTGATATGTCATATACGGCATTATATAGAAAATGGCGGCCTGACGAATTTGATGAAGTAAAGGGTCAGGAGCATATTGTTACAACGTTAAAGAATCAGATAAAGCATGACAGGATCGGACATGCATACATTTTCAGGGGTACCAGAGGAACGGGAAAGACAACGGTTGCAAGAATTTTCGCTAAAGCAGTCAACTGTGAGCAGCCTAAAGAGGATGGAAGTCCCTGTAATGAATGTGCTTCCTGTAAAGCGATTTCGTCAGGAAGCTCTATGGATGTCAGAGAGATAGATGCGGCATCGAATAACGGTATAGATAATATAAGAGAGATCAGGGATGATGTGCAGTACGCACCGGCAGAAGGCAAGTTTAAGGTATATATCATTGATGAGGCTCATCAGATTCAGGGTCCGGCATTTAATGCCCTGTTAAAGACGCTTGAGGAGCCGCCGTCGTATGTTATTTTTATTCTTGCCACAACGGATTCCCACAAGATTCCGATCACAATTTTGTCGCGATGTCAGAAGTATGATTTCAGAAGGATCAGTTTAGATACAATATATAACAGGCTAAAAGAGCTCCTTGAAAGAGAGAAGATAGAGGTAGAGGAGAAGGCGATACGCTATATTGCAAAGACGGCTGACGGCTCGATGAGAGATGCTTTGAGTTTGTTAGACCAGTGTATCTCTTTTTATCTGGGACAGACCTTAACGTATGATAAGGTATTAGAGGTGTTGGGCGTTGTTGATATCGATGTGTTCAACAGGCTAACTCTTAAGGTGGCTGAAGGTAAAACCATGGAAGCCTTAGAGATAATTGATGAGGTTGCCTGGCAGGGAAGCGAGCTTTCGCAGTTTGTTACCGATTACACTTGGTATATGAGAAATCTTATGCTTATCAAGATATCAAATGGTGTAAGTGATCAGCTTGATCTGTCAGCAGAGAACCTTTCGAGCATGCAAGAGATTTCGTCTCATATAGAGATGAATACCCTGATGAGAAACATACGCATATTTTCAGAACTGTCTAACAGCATGAGATATGCAGCGCAAAAAAGGGTGTATCTTGAGATGGCGGTTATAAAGCTTACCACGCCACAGATGGAGAAGGATGAGGAATCCTTACTTGAAAGGATCAGGGTGCTTGAGAAGAAGCTTGAAGAGGGAGCTTTGGGACCGTCCGTTGATGATATTGACAGTATTATCAAAGAGCGCCTTAAGAATGTTGATATTAATAAAGCTTCCGTTCCAGATAAAGAAGCTGAGCCGGCAATAGACAGGGAAATGCTTGTCAAAGAGGAACTTACTCCCGCACAATATGAAGATCTTGGAATGATAGTTGAAAATATCAAACATATCCAAAGAGATCCGGAGTTATATGACAGGCTGGGTAAGGGCACGGCAAGCATGTTAAGTCTAGCAAGTATCAATATCGGAGAGGATAGGAATTCTCTGGTGCTTACCTTTGACAGATCTACACATGGAGATATGGCCTACAGACATTATACCGATGGAAAGACTTTAGAACTGTTAAAACAGATGATCGGTGAGCAGACGGGCAAAGAGGTAATTATTAACTGCAGACAAAAAGATGATCTTAGAGAAACGGATATTCACAATATTAATTTATCAAAGATCAATATGCTGGTTAAGGAAGAAGATTAGAATATAACAGATGGTGAAACAAACTTGTTTTAAGGAGGATTATTAATCATGGCAAAACGTGGAGGGTTTTCAGGTGGTATGCCGGGAAACATGAACAATCTTATGAAGCAGGCACAGAGAATGCAGAAGCAGATGGAAGAGCAGGCTAAAGCATTGGAGGAAAAGACCTATGAGGCATCTTCCGGCGGCGGTGCTGTTAAGGTTGTTATAACAGGAAAGAAAGAAATTACCGAGGTTCATATTGATCCGGAGATCGTTGATCCTGAAGATGTAGAAACCTTAGAGGATGCGATCGCTGCTGCGGTTAATGAGGCTATCCGCCTGCAGGAGGAGGATCAGAATTCCCAGATGTCTAAGATTACCGGCGGCATGGGAGGAATGGGAGGATTTCCGTTTTAATGGAGCTTTACAGTGAACAGGTCAACCAGTTGGTGGAGCAGTTGGGAAGACTTCCGGGTATTGGCAGCAAATCTGCACAGCGTCTGGCATATCATATAATCAATATGCCGCAGGAGCAGGTTAAGGCGCTTGCCGGAGCAATAGTTTCGGCGAAGGAGAATGTGAAGTATTGTCAGGAATGTTTTACACTTACTGACAGGGAAATATGCCCTATATGTTCTTCAAAGACCAGAGATAAATCAACAATAATGGTAGTAGAAACGCCCAGGGATCTGGCGGCGTATGAGAAGACCGGTAAATACGACGGAGTGTATCATGTGCTGCATGGAGCCATTTCACCCAAACTGGGAATAGGCCAGGATGATATCAAGTTAAAGGAGCTGATCGTAAGACTCCGGGGAGATGTTAAGGAGCTTATTATAGCAACCAATTCCGGAGTTGAAGGCGAGATCACTGCGATGTATATCAGCAAGCTGGTCAAACCGACGGGTATCAAGGTGACAAGAATCGCATCGGGAATACCGGTTGGAGGCGACTTGGAATATATTGATGAAGTCACTCTGTTGCGCGCTTTGGAAGGAAGAGTGGACATGTAGTGGCAAAACCACTTTTGGAAAGGGAGGTATTTTTCATGAAAAGAATCGGAATGTTAACAAGCGGAGGGGACTGTCAGGCATTAAATGCCACAATGAGAGGCGTAGTTAAAGGTCTTACCAACATGTATAAGGATGTTGAGATCTATGGATTTTTGGAGGGTTATAAGGGTCTTATCAGAAATAATTATAAGCTTCTTAAGGCAGAAGACTTTTCCGGTATTCTTACAAAGGGCGGCACGATCTTAGGCAGCTCACGTCAGCCGTTTAAGTTGATGGGTGAGCCGACGGAGGACGGTATCAATAAGGTTAAGGCAATGAAGGAAACCTATAAGAAATTAAAGCTTGACTGCCTTGTTGTGCTTGGCGGTAACGGTTCCCAGAAAACAGCCAACCTCTTAAGTGATGAGGGATTAAATGTTATCGGTCTTCCCAAAACGATAGATAATGATCTTTGGGGAACGGATATGACCTTCGGTTTTCAGTCTGCTGTTGATATAGCAACTGCTGCTATTGACTGCATACATACAACGGCTGCTTCACATAACAGAGTATTTGTTGTTGAGATCATGGGTCATAAAGTAGGACATATCACTCTTCATGCAGGAATTGCAGGTGGAGCGGATATTATTCTTCTTCCTGAGATTCCTTATGATATCAAGAGCGTATGTAAAGCGCTTGATAACAGAAGCAAACAGGGAAAAGGCTTTTCTATCATTGCTGTTGCAGAGGGTGCTATTTCCAAAGAGGATGCAGCGCTTCCAAAGAAAAAGAGAAAAGAGAAGCTTGCTAATCGTCCTTATCCTTCTGTTGCCTATGAGATTGCAGATCAGATCAAGGATTCCTGCGGCTGTGAGGTAAGAGTAGCTGTACCGGGTCATACACAGAGAGGTGGCGGTCCGGATGCATATGACAGAGTATTATCATCACGTTTTGGAGCATATGCTGCAGGCCTTATCAAGGAAGAGAAGTACGGCCGTCTGGTAGTATTAAAGGATAATGACGTAACAGATATTCCGCTTTCAGAATCAGCAGGAAAGCTCAAATATGTTTCGCCGGATGACAGTATCGTACAGAATGCCAGAGCACTTGGTATCTCATTTGGTGATTAACAGTTAATATTCATATCTGATATCTTAACTGTGAATAGTAATGATTAACATTATAAATGATCCCTGCATATAATATAACATAGCAGCTTAAGGAGCTATATATTATCATGCAGGGATTACATTACGATTTGGATTCCTTCTTTCCTGAAGGCCCTGATTATTTGCAGGAGGAAGAGATCTGCCTTAAAGATTATGAGGACTTGAAAAGGTTATATCCGAAATGGGCGCGGTATATATCCGGAGTGATAGAAGAGTATACAGACAGATTTGAGTACGAGGGAAGTATATTGTACCATGAGTACCCCGATGAGGTGTCGGTGTATCGCATGGCAGAAGAGATATTCGATATTGCGGGATATGAAGCCGGCGATGATGATGCCGGTATTATAACAGATATTATTCGATTGATGTTATGTAATGAAATTTATATCCGGAGAAGACGTCACGAGCATACAAGGATATTTCGGGAAAGAACGTAAATGGCTGTTTGTTCCGGATTTGGGAGTAATATATGGACGGAAGATTAATCACGAAAATACTGGTGCTTATTATTGTTTTTACAGGCACCATTTTTCTTGTCAACAAAATGAATAATGCAGGCGTGAATGAAGTGACTGCGGAAATGGAACAGTCGACCATTCCTGTTATGTATGTAAGGTATGAGGATCGTTTTATAAACATGCTTCACGGCTATACCGGAAAGGTTGATACCACATATTTCAGGGATACGATCACGCCTATGGACTATGGACAGACTGTCGAGGTCTGGGCAGGTCAGGGTCAGGAGCCTGTAAGCGGATATGAATATGAGCTTCGAAGCCAGTACCAGGGCGATCTGATTGAGAATGATGTTATATCGGATGTGAGAAATGAAGAGGGATATGACAAGCTGTCAGTGACATTCAGAACAAAGTTAGAGGAGCTTTCTGAATATGTATTGGTCATTAAAGCGTTAAGAGGAGAAGAAGAAACTCCGGTCAGATATTATACCAGAGTAGTTGTGGAGAATGATTTCCATGCGGGAGTACTCCTTCAATTTGTTGAGAAATTTAATGATGCTATTTTTGATAAAGAGCAGGCGGAAAAGGTCATCTCGAAAAGTATTGAACCGAGCGAGGAAGGGAACAATGACTATTTGTCCAGGGTTAATATTCATTCAAGCTTTGAGACAATAACCTTTGCTGACCTTAAGCCGATAAGGCTTACTAAGCCGGTCGCATCGATCAAGGAGATAGATGACAGCTACGCGATAATACAACTAAAATATCTGATATCCGCAACGGAGAATAAGGTTTTAGAGAATTACTTTGTAACTGAGGACTACAGGGTAAGATATGTAAATGATAACAATGTTTACCTTTTAGATTATAACAGGAAACAGGAAGCGGTCTTCTCGATTGATAATATTAATACTACTCAGAATATTTTTAAGCTGGGTATTATGGATCAGAAGGATTTTCAGTATATTGTCAGCGAGAATCAGCACAGACTTGCTTTTGTTCAGACAAGACAGCTTTGGTACTATGATTATGATAAGGGTGCGATTACCAATGTTTTTGCGTTCTGTGATAATACGAATTATACCGATCCGAGAGCCTCTTATGACGAGAATAATATCAAACTGCTTTCCATGAATGAGGATGGCGATGTGGCATTTTCCGTATACGGTTATATGAACAGCGGTAAATACGAGGGCAAGGTCGGAATGGCTGTATATCGGTATGTAGCCGATAAGAACAGGGTTGATGAGCTGTTGTTTATTGAGAATGACAAGCCTTATAATATTCTCAAGGAGGATATGGAGACCCTGATGTACCTTAACGGGAAGGATGAGTATTATTATTTTGATCACGATTGTGTGATAAAGGTTGATACAAAGAACCGTACCTCCGAGGTTTTCATAGAGGATGTTCTTAATGAAAATGTAGCGGTTTCTGCAGACAACCATCTGATAGGTTATCCCGATACTCTGTATCCTGAGGAGTGCACGAAGATAACTATCTTAGATCTTGAGACAGGGGAAAGTAAGGAGATAAATGCTTCTGGAAAAGAAAAGCTTAGTGCTATCGGATTTGTCCAGGATGATCTTGTGCTTGGAAGAATACCGGAGGAGGATATTATCACCGAGCTTGATAAAACGGTTGTATGTCTGATCGCATCAATAGATATTATTGATAATGAATGTAAGGTTATTAAGACTTATACAGATTCTGGAACATTTATAATTGATGCAAAAGCAGAGGATGGCGTGGTGTATCTTGAAAGAGTAAAGAAGTTTGGAGACGAATTGCAGGAGGCATCACCTGACTTCATCACCTATAAAGAGGACGAGCAGCCCAACAGGATAGCGGATGCTTACAAATACACCGATAATGCATATAATCAATTGTATCTGAAATTCCCTGATTATATGTTTATTGTTGAGAAGCCTAAGCTTATGATCACCAAAGAAACTGTTTCCGAAGAGGATTATACTGTCAAGAACAAGTTTGATCATGTTAATCCAAAATACTATGCATTCGGTCAGGGACATTATATGACGGACTACCTCA
Source organism: uncultured Eubacteriales bacterium (assembly GCA_900313855.1). Taxonomy (GTDB): domain Bacteria; phylum Bacillota; class Clostridia; order Lachnospirales; family Lachnospiraceae; genus CAG-590. Next base: position 662 of record OMSZ01000023.1, on the reverse strand, counting down.
ATCTTAATGAGGCTGTTCGTGTTGCTTACGAAAATGCCGGGGTTGTAACGGATGATAACGGTATTATTTTATGGAGAAAGATTGCGGTTAAGGATTACCATACAGTAGCTGATAAGGTGAGGATATATCATGTTTCCGATATAGATGAGACTTTGGCAGCCTGCATTTATATGATGGGAATGTATGAGGAGAAGAATCCTGAGTATGCCGCCATGAAGGATGATATTACTGCAGGCGTTCCGATAGAAGAGATAATTCTTAAGTACGTGGGGCGGCAGGGGACTGATATAACCGGCTGTGCATTTGAAAACGGACTTTACTATCTTTGCAAGGATGCTCCGGTAATGACTAGATTTTCCGATGGCACATTTGTGCTTGTCACAAGCTATAACGGACAGAAGGTAAGATATATTAATCCGTTAGAGGAAAAGGATATTGTTGAGGACAGAAAAGAGTTTGAGGACAAGGTAATGGACGGCGGCAATGTATTCATCAGCTATGTTAGATAGGATTGTAGTGTGTTGCGCTGTCGGATATAGAAAAGGTAAGATCTGTTGATCGAATTAATACAATGGGTTTAACTCAGTCGGAGAAATCCCCCACCTCTAAGCTTAGGTGTAGGTGGGGGTTATGTCAAACTATACTCAGTCGGGGTACAAGCT
>OMSZ01000113.1 GCA_900313855.1 uncultured Eubacteriales bacterium | reverse complement strand
TTTGGCTGAGCTTGTTAGCTTTGAGATGTGTCCAAAAGCTTCGTCATATAATAACATTTATGAGCATGATGGAACCGGTAATCCGGCATATGCATATAATTCGGCAAGCCATTATGCCAATGTATTCAAGGCAAAGGGTGCGGGCAGCTATAATGAAGAGCTTAAGGCCATAAGCTTATATACTACAAGTGTTGGGACAAACTATGAAATTCAGGTATATACGGGTCTTACATCGGCTTCAAAACCTACGGGAGGAACGAAGGCATTTACTTCTAGTGTTAAGGGTTCTTTGGCTGATGCGGGATATCAGTTGATAGAGCTGCCGGAGCCTGTTTCTCTTACTGCCGGTGAGTATTTTTCGGTTGTAGTAAGACTTACCACTTCAAGTGGAAGTAATGCCTACATGGGTATGGATACATCATATTTTAATGCGGCCAATGACTGGATAAGATTTATAGCCTCTACGGCTAAGAATCAGTCATTTATAAAGGTCAACGGTAAATGGTATGACCTTGGTACAAAGCTTAAGGCCAATGCGAGGATCAGAGCTTATACGGATGTAACTGCTGTCAAATCAAATTTCCGTTTAAGTACAAGTAATCTCGGTGTTTCCAAAGGTGATACGCAGACGCTTTCGCTTTTGGCAGCGGAGCATGTTCACAGAAAGATTACATGGAAGTCAACTAACAGTAATATTGCATCTGTCAGTCTTGCCGGCAAGGTTAAGGGTAAAAAGTATGGAACAACAACTATCAAGGGAACCTTTGTTGCCGGTTCCGGTAAAAAGACGTTAAAGTGTAAGGTTACGGTCGGACCTCCGAAAATGAAAGGCTTCTCTGTTGCCTGTGAAGGTCCGGTTAAGGTTTCATGGAAGAAGAATAAGCAGGCAGCGGGCTATGAGGTTGTGTATTGTGATTCTGTAAGCGGACGGTTTACCAAGTTTGCTTCTTTAAACAAAAAGAATAAGACTTCTGTTTCAAAACAGCTTCCTGCCGGAACGTATTATGTGAAGATGCGCGCCTTTATGAAGTCGGGTAAGAAGAAATTATATGGAAGCTATACGGCACCGGTTGAGGTTATAGTTCCGTAACTGACGTTATTGTTGATTATTTTGCCCGTTTGTGGTATGATATGAGCACTTACAAAAGAGAGGCTTAAGTAAGTGTGAATAATGCCCTTGAATGCAATAGACGGGCATATGCAGATATAGTTCATCGGTAGAATGCTAGCTTCCCAAGCTGGAGAGGCGGGTTCGATTCCCGTTATCTGCTTTTGTCACAAACAGCAGTAATGCGTGCATTAGCACATGGTTAGTGGTTTGTAATATGGAGTTTTTGTGCATAGTAACATTCCGGATGATTACCATGTGATACAATTGGAAAAAGAGTAGCCGAAAGGAAAAATGTAGAGTATAATAGACCATTATAAGAGAGATTCTTATGATGGTCTTTTGGTTACAGGAAGGTTAGCAGCATTTGTAAGAGAAACTTGCATTTTAATGTTGACCGCTACAATTAATTATAAAGGAGAACAGATATGAATTGTATTAGAGTACCGCAGATCATGATGCCTAAGGAGGGAACAGACCTTTACAAATGGTCTGTTGTAGCATGCGATCAGTTTACCTCGCAGCCGGAATACTGGAAGGATGTTGAGGATATAGTTGAGGATGCGCCTTCAACGCTTAAGCTGATTCTGCCGGAGGTATATCTTGGTGATGATAATGAGCAGGCGAGGGTGGATTCCATTCACAAAGCGATGAGAGATTATGTAAGCAGTGGAATACTTGAACCGGTTGATAAGGGCTTTGTTCTGGTGGAGAGAAATGTTGGCAGGGATAATTGCAGGAATGGATTGGTGGTTGCAGTTGACCTTGAGACCTATGAATATAAGAAGGGAGCGGGTAGTCTTATAAGACCAACGGAGATGACGGTTGAGGAGAGGATCCCGCCAAGACTTAAGGTTCGTCAGACGGCAACACTTGAGCTTCCACATATTATGCTGCTTATCGACGATCCGGACTGTTCGATAATTGAGCCGCTTATAGCAAGAAAGAACGATTTTGTTAAGCTTTATGATACTGATCTTATGAAGGATGGAGGTCATATATCAGGTTTCCTTGTTCCTGAGGGGGATGAGACCGAAAGGCTTATGAAACAGTTTGAAGCGCTTGCCGATCCGGAAGCATTTAAGAAAAAATATAATCTGGATAAGGATTATCCGCTGCTTAACTTCGCGGTTGGTGACGGTAATCATTCAATGGCAACGGCTAAGGCTGCCTGGGAGAATATCAAGAAAGATCTTTCCGATGAGGAGAAGGAGACACATCCGGCAAGGTTCTGTCTTTGTGAGATAGTTAATATCCATGATAAGAGTCTGGAGATAGAGCCTATACACCGCGTACTGTTTAATGTCGATGAGGAAGAATTGATGGCAGCTGCAAAGAAATATTACGAGGAAAAAGGCTGTGAATTTAACTGCGGTCAAATTGTTGGTTTTGGTGAAGCTTTTGAAAACGAAGAAAAGAGTCAGGCCGGCAATAGTGAAGATGCAGATGCCAATGACAAGACTTTGGAGACGCACTGCTTTGAATTATATTGTCAGGCTGGAAAACGCAGTATAAGTGTTGATAATCCGTGCTGGGGAATTCCGGTTGCAACGCTGCAGAGTTTTCTTGATGAATATCTTGCCTTACATGAAGGCGCAAAGATTGACTACATACATGGTGATGATGTGGTTAAGGAATTAAGCTCTAAGAAGGGCAATGTTGGATTTATTCTTCCAGAGGTAAAAAAGGAGGACTTGTTTATCGGAGTTATCAAGGATGGCGTCCTTCCGAGAAAGACCTTCTCAATGGGAGAGGCATATGAGAAGAGATACTATATGGAGTGTAAGACTGTAAGATAAATATCGTTATTTATATAACGCAAGTGTTTACATATGAAATATGTCAGCAAAGATGACGTGGTTTCCGCGCAAAATCTTGCGGAACGAGACTTGAAATTAAAAAGTTGGGGGTGCAGTCTATGGAAAAACAGATTATTATCTCAGTAGGACGTGAATTTGGAAGTGGCGGTCACGAGATCGCGGAGGAGCTTGCAAAGCATTATGATATTCCGCTTTATGACAAGGAGATATTTGATCATGTGGCGGAGAAGGGTTCTATTAACCCGGATGTTGCAAAGTTTTATGACGAGAAGCCGCTTAATCCGATATTTTATCCGGTATCAATGGACGGGAGTTATCTTCCTCTTGAGCAGACTGTAGCTAATCATATATTTGATTTTATAAGGCAGAAGGGTGAGGTTGAGAGACAGAGCTTTGTTATAGTTGGAAGATGCGCGGAGTATATTTTAAGAGATAATCCTAATATGGTCAGCATTTTCGTTTTGGGTGACATTGATTCGAAATGTGCGCGGGTTATGGAGAAGTATGATCTTGATGAGAAAACTGCGCTTAACCGTATGAAGAAGGAGGATAAGGTCAGAAAGACTTATCATAATTTCTATGCGGATGGTAAGTGGGGCGATTCAAGAAGCTATGATCTGTGCGTGAACAGTTCTACTCTGGGACTTCAAAAGACATTGGAGATCATAATAGATTATATTGATGCTTTCATGGAGAAATGATAGTTATGTAAGAAATGTTACAGGGTCTGTTCCTGTAGGAACGGACTCTGTTTTATACGGAAGTTGAGAAAGGGGATTTATATGCAGCGGGTTAAACAGGAGATTAAGAAAGCGGTTAAGGGTAAAGATCTGGTGATAGACAAGGTACTTGCAACAATGCTTGCCGGGGGACATATTCTGTTGGAGGATATACCGGGTGTGGGTAAGACAACTCTTGCGATGGCTATAGCTAAATCAATGTCGTTAAGCTATAAGAGAGTACAGTTTACGCCAGATGTTCTCCCGAGTGATATTGTCGGTTTTTCTATGTACAACAAGGAAAGCGGAAAGTTTGAATATCAGCAGGGCGCAGTCTATTGCAATCTTTTCCTGGCAGATGAGATCAACCGTACCTCACCTAAAACCCAGTCTGCTTTATTAGAGGTTATGGAGGAGGGTAATGTTACTGTTGACGGAGTGACAAGACCGCTTCCGGAACCATTTACGGTTATAGCTACCGAGAATCCTCTTGGTTCCTCAGGAACACAGATGCTTCCTGAATCGCAGCTTGATCGTTTCATGGTTTGTCTTTCAATAGGTTATCCCGGCCATGAAGCCGCAATGGACATACTTAAGGATAATGCAAAGAAACCGATCACTTTATTAGAGAGTGTGATGACGGTCGAGAGGTTCATGGAATTACGTAAGAAAACTAATGAGATGTTCGTTCATGATTCGATGTATGAGTACATAGTGACTCTTGTTGAGGAGACAAGAACCAATCCGCTATTCTCAATGGGCGCAAGTCCAAGAGGAAGTATAGCGCTTCTTAGAATGGCAAAGGCAATGGCTGTATTAGATGACAGGGATTATATAACACCTGAGGATGTTCGCAGCGTGCTTGTTGATGTACTTGGACACAGGGTGAAATTAAGCACCAAGGCGAGAGCGGAAGGAAAGAATGTTCATCAGGCGTTGGACGAGTTGTTTTTGGGAGTTAAGGTTCCACGGACCTCACAAGTATAGGAAAAGAATAGGAATAGAGAAGAAACTATGAAAAGAGTCAGGAATATCCTGCGGTATATCATCATTATCATATTGGATATTTTTGTGATGATAGTATTCCACAGTTATATTAATTTCATATTGCTGGTCGGTCTTATATTGTTTCCTATCTACAGTATTATCGGAGTGCGCAAGGCGGCGGAAGGACTTTCACTTAAAGTAGAAGCGCCTGTTGAAGCGATGTGCAGGGGAGAGGAATTTGATGTAAGGTTTACTGTTCATAATGACAGTTGGTTTCCTTTGGTTAATGTTAATCTTAATCTGGAGTTTTCCAATGCATTTTACGGCAAGACCGGAGGACATGTATTAAATATTCCTGTTCGCGCGGGAAAGGAAACCAAGGTTACTTATCCGATAGTGATGGAGTATTGCGGCAGATTTTTGGTAGAGGTTAATGAGATTTCACTTGTGGATATTCTTGGAATGCAGGAGAGAAGGATTCCTGTTCATGAGCTTGCTGAATGTCTTGTGTTTCCAAACGGTGCAGAGAGGAATAATGAGGCGGGACGTATCTACCTTCGCGGTGTGAGCGAGGCTGTGGAGAGTAAGGAAAAGGGATATGATTTTTCTGATATAAGCGGTATAAGAGAATATATACCGGGTGATAAATTGCAGAATATTCACTGGAAGCTTTCGGTGAAGAAAGATGATCTTATGGTTAAGGAACGGGTCAGTGTATCAGCTATGCAATTAAATGTACTAGTTGATCTTTCCAATAATGAAGAGATGAGCGCCGAGGGTGTGTTGGAGCTTGCAGACAGCATTACCAAAGGCTTTGTTGTACAGAATCTTCCGTTTACCGTATATTATTACAGCACTAATACCGGTGGACTTAACAACTGTTATATCGGTAATGAGATTGAACGAAAGCAATGGCTTGAAATGGTACTGTATGACAGATGTTACATGGGAGAAGCATTGACAGAGGATTTATTTATTCGGCAGAATCCGGGCGCGGGAAGTTATCTCTATATTGGGGTTGTTGAGGGTGGAAATGAAGATGTAATATACGGTGACAGGAAGGCCGGGGCATTGTTAAAAACTCAGGGTTAACTGCAGCTTGTTAGAGTGGTATCGAGGATGATTTTATGTTTGGATTGAAAAAGAAAACAGAAGATGTTCATAAGGGCGATCTGCTGATCACGGATGGAATGTATCTTAAGCAGGCGACAATGAATAACGGTCATATTGTTCTTAATTGTTTTCTGCGCGCATTGATCGTCTTTTTTTTGGTGCTCGGATCAATAGGTGGATTTTTATCGGCATTTGATATTAATTACAATTTCCTTATGGTGATCATCGTATTTCTTCTGCTTTCAATGTACTTCTCTTTTTTGTATGCGGCTACCAGACTGATATATCGGGATATCGGATATATTATATTTTTTGTGTTTTTTGTTGGCGCAATATATGTTCTTAGGGTTTATGCCAATTCGGGCTTTTATTCAATAGTTAATAATATTCTTAACAAGGCTAAAGCATTCTTTGATCTCCCCGGTGTGCGGGAATATGAGGTTCAGATTGATAATGATTATCTTACCGTATCAATAGTGACCTGTTTTGTCGGTCTGGTGATGATAATAGTTTTGAATATATGGATGTATTCTATAATGAGTATGTTCTGGACGATGCTTTTCACATTTCCTATTCTATTTATCCCCATTTACATGAAGCTTTCTCCGGATCCGATGTACATTGTGTTTTTGATGATCGGATATATGGCGGTTATGATATTTAAGGCTAACGGTCATTATGTGGTTTTTGCCTGGGATTCGCCGTTAAAAACAAGAGGGTTAATCAAGAAAAGGGTATCGTATACTCAGGATTCCACTATTTTTCGCCAGACATTACTGTCGTTAGGCGTTATTTCTTTGTGCGTTGTTTTTGTATCATCTATGATGATCAGTCCGCAGGCATTTGAAAGAAAATTTAACAGTGACCGATTAAGAGATCTTACATCTGAAGCAATTGGTAATTTCATATTGCTGGGTGTTTCGAGTATGTTTAATGAATATCCAAGTACCGGCGGAATGAGCGGTGGACGATTAGGCGGGGTTTCTAACGTAAGACCGGATTACATGACTGATCTTGAGGTGTCATTTGTTCCGCATAGTAATGACGCAATCTATCTTAAGGGATTTACGGGCGGAATATATGGAGATAATCAGTGGGAGAGCATATATGATCCGGAGCAGGGAGAAAAGCTTGATACTAATGTAATTGATGATGATGCAAGCCTTCAGGCGGAAGCGGAAAAGCTTAAAAATGATACGGGGAAATATCATGGAAGCGGACGTATGATCGTCAAAAATATAGGCGCGGATACCGGTTATACATATTATCCTTATTATACTCTGTCTCCAAACTTTGATGGGCTTTTTAATTATTCAGGAATTGATTACGGTGAGGAGAGAGAGTTCAATTTCTATCCTAAGATAGTGTGGGAGAACGAACTTGGGAATAAATGTCCAAAGGATATGGACGTGAGTGGAGTAAGCAGTATATTTCTTGATGTCCCTGAGAAAAATGAAGAGGTTGTCTCCGATATCTCTAAGAAAATAGGATTAAATGATAATATGACCGAATATGAGATCGTAGATGCCGTAAGAGATTATTTCGAAGAAAACTATCCTTATACATTAAAACCCGGACGGACGCCTGATAAGGAGGATTTTGTTAATTATTTTCTTACTAAGAATAAAAAGGGCTTTTGCGCTCATTTTGCCTCGTCTGCAGTACTTATATTCAGGCACATGGGAATTCCCGCACGTTACGTTGAGGGTTACGCGTTCTCAATGGAGAGTGTGTTCGCTTCCGATGAGATAGATGGACTTGATCCATCTGATTACTATCAGGGATATTCGGCATTAGGCGATGCCCCTGTAATGAAGGTGGAGGTATCTGATGCGCAGGCTCATGCGTGGGTGGAAATATATGTTGATGGATTTGGCTGGAGAAATGTTGAAGTGACTCCGGGTAGTAATGAGATAACGGAGGAGAATGATTTCTGGTCGGCGTTCTCGGATTTCTTCGGTGCGGGAGTTACTGATAATAACGGTAATAATGCAGGAAATGTAATTGGCAATCTTAATCTTTCAAGATACTCAGGTGTTGTTTATCTATTGATGGGAATTATCGCCTTTGTTATTATTCTATCTTATGTGAGAATTCTTATAAGAAGGATAAGACGGTATAGGAATTGCAATCAAAAGAATAGAAGAGATGCTGCGATAGCGCAATATGCGGATGTCTGTGATATGATAAGAATTTGCGATAAAGGCTTTGATGGATGCAGAAGCCATAAGGAGCAGCTTGAATATATTAAGGATAGATATGATGATGGAATAAATGTCGAAGATTTAAAGACAGATCTTGAACGTATGAGCTTCCATGATGACTATCTTGAGGATAAACGAATGGAAGAGATAATACAAAAGATGGGTGAGTTAAGGAAGCTTATCAGAAAAAATGTTAAGTTAAAGACGCGTATGATGCTGTGGAAACGGTGATGAGTAATCATATAAAAGGGATATAAAAATTAAAATGGTGATCGGAAGAGGTTTGATCATGAGTAATAATGAAAGTGAAAATAATGTAAACAGGGGCAAAGATGTTTCGATGTCGCAGCGACAGATATATATATTGTCACTGCTTTCCGAGAATCCCAGAGGATATCAGGCGGAGGATATCAGGAAAAGACTGCTCTCGTGGGATATCGATGTGAGCCGCAGGACAATTCTTCGCGATATCGATGAGCTGTCGCTAAACTATGGGATTCTCGAGGACGAAAGAGACGGTAAAACATACTATTATGCTGATAAATACACCCTGAAAAATGTTGATCTTACAATTGAGGATCTGGCGTCGCTTGCTTTTGCGAAGGAAATGCTTAAAGAGTATTCGCATATCGAGATGGGAGTTCATGCGGTATCATTTATTGACAGGATAGTAAAGAATTCGGCGGCGCTTAATAAGCTGCAGTTTGAAAGATTATGCAAAAGCTTCAGACAGAATAATGTAAACGGCAATAAGGATAATGTTGATTGGAATATAGAGCATATAATACAGAATGCGATTGACAGCAGGAATAAATTAGAGATTGATTATTACAGCTTCTCAAGTGATCAGACAACAAAGAGGATAATACATCCGTATGGAATGCTGATGATAGATTCATATCTGTGTCTGGAGGCCTTCTGCGAGCTGAGAAATGAAATAAGGACCTTCAGAGTTGCAAGGATCAAGAATATAGAATGTCTCGATGCTCAATTTGATGAGGAGATCCCTAAGGAGTCTGAGCAGGCATTCTTGAAGTTATCCGGAGGAGAAAAGGAAGAGCTTGAACTTGTCTTTTCAGGGGAAAGTATCAGATATGTGAAGGAGTATGAGTCTTACAGGGCAAATAGTCTTGAATTAAAAGAGGATGGACTGCATTTTTGCAGCATAGCTGCAATTGCCCCTGATGTAATAAGATGGGTAAGAGGCTTTGGTCCTGAGGTTAAGGTGGTAAAACCACAGTGGCTGGCAGAGCAGTTGATGGAGGAGGCAGAAAGCATAATAAGTGGTAAACCGGTATGAATAATTATACGTATTTTGTGTATTTTTTTAACGGATGACAAACAGATACAGATATGTTACACTAGGACAGATGTCACAATATAACGGTAAAAGCTCAAATATTATGAGGATACCGTTAATTTTTTTAAGGGGAGAATAATATAATGGAAGAAAAGCAGAGAGGCTCCTTTGGCGGAGCGATAGGTTTTGTGTTAGCGGCAGCGGGAAGTGCCGTAGGTCTTGGTAATATATGGAGATTTCCATATCTGGCTGCAAGAGATGGCGGCGGATTGTTTTTGGTTGTATATCTTGTGCTGGCGGTTACATTCGGTTTCACGCTTCTTACTGCAGAGATTGCCATAGGAAGAAAGACCAAGCAGAGTCCGCTTACCGCATATAAGAAGCTGAGTGAAAAAAGCGGCTTTATCGGTGTGCTTGCATGTCTGGTACCTTTTATGATCATGCCGTATTACAGTGTAATAGGTGGCTGGGTTGTCAAATATTTCATTGCGTTCCTTACCGGTCATGGTGCGGATGCAGCTTCTGATGAATATTTCGGTAATTTCATTACACATCAGACAGAGCCGATAGTTATGATGGTTATCTTCCTTCTTGCTTGTGCGGTTATCATTTATATGGGCGTAAGCGGCGGTATTGAGAAATCATCAAGAATAATAATGCCGATATTGCTGGTGTTGGTTATAGGTATTGCTATATTCTCGCTTACTATCAAGAAAACTGATGATGCCGGTAATGTTGTAACGGGACTTCAGGGTATGAAGGCTTATGTGGTTCCAAGTCTTGAGGGCGTTGGAATCAAAGAGTTTTTCTTCGTGGTTACCGATGCGCTCGGTCAGCTGTTTTTCAGCCTTTCGATCGCTATGGGTATCATGATAGCATACGGTTCTTATGTTCCGGATGATGCTAATCTCGTAAAGTCGATCAACCAGATAGAGATATTCGATACTGCGGTAGCATTTCTTGCAGGAGTTATGATCATTCCTGCGGTATATGTATTTAACGGAACAGAGGGAATGACAAAGGGTCCGTCACTTATGTTCGTATCACTTCCTAAGATATTTGCCGAGATGGGTAAGGTCGGAGATATTATTGGAACGCTGTTCTTTGCAATGGTGCTTTTTGCTGCGGTTACAAGCGGTATGTCCGTACTTGAGGCGGTTGTATCAAGTCTTATAGATAAGTTCAATATGGCAAGAAGGAGAGCAACAGTCATTGAGACAATTGCAGCCCTTATAATAGGTGTTATCGTATGTCTCGGCTATAATGTGCTGTTCTTTAATATTAAGCTTCCTAACGGTAGTGACGCTCAGATATTGGATATTCTTGATTATATAAGTAATTTTGTCCTTATGCCGATCGTAGCGATCGCAACCTGTATTCTTGTCGGCTGGATATTAAAGCCTGAAACAGTTATAGATGAGGCGACCAAGAATGGTGAGAGATTCGGAAGAAAAGGCCTTTTCAAGGTTATGATAAAGTATGTTGCGCCTGTTCTTTTGGTTATCCTCTTCATGATTTCTGTTGGTATAGTCTAAAACAAAGCAACAGAGTTGCGACATATGCCTTAGCAGATGGTTGAGGCTTTTTAACTCAGTCGGAGAAATCCCCCACCTCTAAGCTTAGGTGTAGGTGGGGGTTATGTCAAACTATACTCAGTCGGGGTACAAGC
>OMSZ01000192.1 GCA_900313855.1 uncultured Eubacteriales bacterium | reverse complement strand
GGGATGCGCACGGATTCGAATAGGAAGTGAGTCTGCTAAAGCAGACCCGAATCCGGCGCGCAAGACTCGCGAGCGAGTCTTGACTAGGTTCCTATACATATCTGGGGAAGTTGAGCTTGACGGGAATGTGAATCGGCAAAAGGAGGGCATACAAAATGGAGATAAGAGACGATAGAATTGATGCCGGCAAGGCATTTGACTGGGGCAGGACTTCAAAGGATTACGCTAGATTTCGTGATATCTATCCGGAGATTTTTTATAATAAGATTGTTGACAGGGGACTTTGCATTTCGGGGCAAAATGTGCTCGATATCGGAACAGGTACAGGCGTGCTGCCGCGAAACATGTACCGCTTTGGCGCAAGCTGGACGGGAACGGATATATCGCCGGAACAGATTGAGCAGGCAAAGAGACTGTCAAAGGAGGCGGGTATGGATATCGCATACCGTGCCGTATCTGCAGAGGAGCTTGATTATCCGGCGGAATCATTTGATGTGATAACGGCGTGCCAGTGTTTCTGGTATTTTGACCATAAGAAGGTCATTCCGGAATTCGCAAGACTTTTAAAAGCGGGCGGCAAATTGCTTATTCTTTATATGGCGTGGCTTCCGTTTGAGGATGAGATTGCGGGAAAGAGTGAGGAAATCGTGAAGCGTTACAGTCCGAACTGGTCGGGTGCGGGCGAGACAAGACATCCGATACACATACCTGATGTGGTCTATGAGCATTTTTTAATGGAGGAGCACGAGGAGTATGATGTTATGGTGCCATTTACCAGGGAAAGCTGGCATGGAAGAATGAAAGCCTGCCGCGGTGTGGGTGCATCACTTACAGGGTTTGAACTTAATGCCTGGGAGAAGGAGCATTGGGAAATGCTTGAATTAAATGCGCCTGAGAAGTTTGAGGTTTTGCATTATGCCGCACTTGCGGTTCTTGGCAGGAAGGATAATTAAGTTGATGTCACATTATAGTCACTTACGGGTGTTATTATGTAAGCGAAAGATGACTTTAATTATAGTATTATCAATAGCAGGGAGGGCGGATTATGAAGTTAAATGTATTACTTGTTGAGGACAGTCCGATGATAGTGAAGGGACTTGTATATGCATTAGAGCAGGAGCAATTTGATGTGACAACTGCCATGAGCTATGCAATGGCAGAGGATATTATGGATGAGGGCAGGGATTTTGACATCGCGATTCTTGACATCATGCTTCCGGACGGCGATGGCAGGGCTGTGTGCAAAATGCTTAAGGAGGAACGTGACATACCCGTTATTTTCCTGACTGCAAAGGACACGGAAAATGATATAGTGCAGGGGCTTGATATGGGTGCGGACGATTATATGATAAAGCCTTTCCGAAACAGGGAATTGATATCACGGATCAACAATGTACTTAGAAGAACGGGTAAGACGCAGAAAATGATAACAATTGGCGAGGTTTCGATTGATGCGGAGAACGATAAGGTTTTTGTCAAAGGGGCTGAGGTAACATTTACTGCACTTGAATATAAGATACTTCTCATGCTGTTCCAGAACAAAGGACGCGTTGTGACAAGAGGACAGATCCTTGATAAGATATGGGACGCAGCGGGTAATTTTGTCGAGGATAATACGCTTACGGTATATATCAAGAGAATCCGTGAGAAGCTGGGAGATGCGGATGTTATCAAGACCGTTAAAGGCATGGGCTACAGGGTTGAGTGATGGGAATACGAAATAACAAACATATAATAATTTCAATATTGCTTGTTGTGGTAGTCTGCATTGTTGCCGAGGTGTGCGGGAACATTTACATAAGCCATAGAATGTCGAAGAAAAGGCAGGCAGAGCTTGAGGGGATAGTCAGTGTGATCAGGGAGAAGTATCCGGAAATTTCTGATACTGAGATTGTCGAGAGCCTTCAGGGGAAGACCGGCGATAGTGAGTCGGGAAGGCAGCTGCTTGCGGATTATGGCTATGATGAGGAATATTACAAGCTTAATATGAGGGAGTACCGTCATGATATTTTAATGTGGAATTGTGTTGTGGCGGCTTTTGCGCTTGTCGTTGTGGGACTGCTGTGGCTTGCGTATGGCAGACGATATAAGGCAAGGGTTAGTGAGATTACGGACTATCTTCATGATATGCGGAATGGTGATTACAGGCTGTGGGCGGATTCTGCGTTGAATTCTGATATGAAGGCATCGGCGGGTAGTGACGAATACGCCGAGGATGAATTGTCGCTGCTTAGAAATGAGGTGTATAAGACAACGGTGCTTCTTAAGGAGACATCAGAGTATCAGACGAAGCTTAATGAAGATCTGTCGCGTTCGATGGAGGATGTATCGCATCAGCTTCGTACGCCACTTGCTTCGATGACGATAATGCTTGATAATATATATGATGACCCGGATATGCCGCCTGATGTGCGGCAGGATTTTATCCATTCGATCAGCATGCAGGTTACCTGGATGTCCTCACTTGTCAACAGTATGCTGAAGCTTGCAAGATTTGATGCCGGGGTAATCAAGTTAAAAGAGGGCGATATTGATGTTAAAAAACTTATTGGTGATTGTCTTGATAAGCTTTCTGTTATAATCGAATTGAAGGGCGTAGAGGTTATTGTCGGGGAGATAAATGCTTCAAGCTCCGGAAAACAGCAAATTGCAGATTCAGACGTTTCGGGTGATGGTTGTGTCAAAACAGAAAACCCAATGGTCTTTTGTGGCGATTATGCATGGCAGTTAGAGGCTATTACCAATATAGTCAAGAATGCGGTTGAGCATAGCAGACAGGGAGGCAGAGTATGGATTGAAGCCTCCCAGAACAGTGTATATACGCAGATTTCCATTCGTGATGAGGGCGAAGGAATGTCTGCTGAGGATGCAAAGCACATTTTTGAACGCTTCTATCACGCAGGCAATTCCGATAAGGAAAGTATCGGTATCGGTCTTTCGCTTTCAAAGAGTATTGTTGAGGCGGACAACGGATATATAAGGGTTGAATCGACACCTGATGAGGGGACGGAGTTTCTGATAAAATATTTGAGGAAGTTATATAATGCATAATATCAAATATAATAATTAAAATCAAAAATGTACCAGACTTTTCTAACCCGACAAAGAGTGCAGAAAAAGTCGGGACATAAATGCTTTGGTGTGACATAATGAGTTTGAACGGAATGAGGTGACCGTTATGAAAGACTGGATAGAAGGATTTCAGGCGTCCATAGATTATATTGAACAGAATATTCTTGGGGAGCTTGATATTGAGAAGATTGCAAAGAAGGCTGCACTTTCATCATTTTATTATCAGCGTATCTTCGGCGCTATGTGTGGGATAACAGTTGGAGAATACATTCGTTTAAGACGTATGACGTTAGCAGCACAGGAGCTTGCATGTTCTAACTGTAAAGTGATCGATATCGCTATGAAGTACGGCTATGATTCACCTGACAGTTTTGCAAAAGCCTTCCAGCGTTTTCATGGAATAACCCCGACACAGGCAAGAGAATCGGGGGCAAACCTGCGGTCATTTGCTCCGCTTCATATCAAAATCGCATTGGAGGGTGGAACTATGTTAGATTACAAAATTGTGGAAAAGGCACCATTTACGGTTGTCGGTATCAAGAAGAGGTTTAGTGCTGAAACGAGCTATAAGGAGATTCCGAAATTCTGGAGCGAGTGGATGTCAGATATGAAGGGCTTAAAAGGTATGTTTGGCGTGTGTGCTGACATGGATGGAAAGAGCTTTGATTACTGGATTGCTGATCTGTATCTGCCATGGGAGGATATTCCGGAAGACTTAAATACCTACCAGATTCCCGGAGGATTGTGGGCACTGTTTAAATGCGAAGGGGCACTGCCTGACAGTATGCAGAAGGTCAACACTAAGATCTGGTCAGAGTGGCTTCCGGCTTTGAAAGGGTATTCTTTGGCAGGCAATTATTCATTGGAGTTTTATCTGCCACCGGCTCCAAATCCTGCCGATACGGTAAGCTATATCTGCATTCCCCTGAAAAAAGAGTAGGGGGGGTGATGTCTATGGATCAACATACCGGATTCAGTTTGCTGCAGCCCGTTGGAAAAGATGTGAAATACTTAAGACTTCCAGATCATGTGATGCATGATCTTGGTCTGGAAGCATTTTGTAAGGCTGTATCAGGTGATGACAGGGAACGTCGCCTGATTACAAATATACTGTCGCAAATAACTGACGATGTGAGTGTTGCAGCATACCGACGGCAGATATTTGCCGACATTTATCGGCTGCCGGAGCTTAGAAAGACAATGCTTGAGCTGTTCGATAAAATACAATTCATGAAGGATTTTTCTACCATGCACAAGAACTCAGATGAGGAGCTTTCTTTGTGGCATCTCTTTCACCGCCTTGACGAGATCGATGATTATATCCAAACTGTAGAGACCATGAGGAACTGCCTTTCTGATGATAGGATTCAGTCAGAAGGTTTGATATCACTTAGGGATTATCTTGCTAAGCTTTATAGGGACGCCTGCTTTAGCGAAATGAAGAAGGACATTGAGGCGCTTAAAATGAAGGCGTCTGATGTGCAGAGCGTAACACTTGGCATTAATGTCAATGAGCGCTTTGAGGCTATAAGCGTTGGGCTGGTCTCTGTCAATAAAAAGCCGTTCAAGAAGTCTAATGTAGTTAGCAGCTTTGCCGATGCGATCGCGTCTAAGGACAAGCTTTGCGATACCGCAGACTGGGATGGTGATATGCACTATCAGCTCGTAGACAAGCAGGAAAAGCGCAGCATCGCCGATCATATAGAGAAAGAGGCAGGTTTTCTTGGGGCAATGTCCACGATAGTGAATGCTACGGCTGATGGCGGTGAGGCAGGCTCAACCTTCTATCTGGATACCGTTGTTAATAAAATGCTTAGTTCCCTCGTAAAGAAGTTAAATGACACACTTACTAAGTACGCGGATGTGGCAATAGTAAATGTTTCCGGTTTAGTGCCGGAATTTGTATATTACATCAGATGTGCAGAGCATATAAGCGGGCTTAAGGAAAAGGGCTGTGTATTTTGTGAGGCACAGCCTGAAAATGAGAGCGAAACTTCCATGTCGGCAAAAGGCTTTTACAATCTGAAGCTTGCAATGAACATGGAGAATGTTGGAGAGATCGTGTCTAATAATCTTACTTTTGATAAGGAGCATACTGTCTATATCTTAACAGGTGCAAATCGTGGCGGAAAGACCACGATCACACAGGCTGTCGGTCAGTTATTCGTTCTTGCACAGGGAGGTCTATTCGTTCCGGCCAAGAGCTTTTGTTATGTTCCGTGTGACTGTATTTACACCCACTTTCCGGCGGACGAGGATAAGACAATGGATCTGGGAAGACTCGGAGAAGAGTGCGTCCGTTTTAAGGAGATGTTCTCTAAGGCTACAGGAAAAAGCCTTATGCTGCTTAATGAGACCTTCTCCACAACCTCGTTTGAGGAGGGCTATTACATTGCAAGAGATTCTGTGAAAGCACTTATGACTAAGGCAGTGCGGACAATTTATAATACCCATATGCATAAGCTTGGAGAAGACGCAGAGGAATTTGCCGGTGAAGGGGTCGATGCAGGAGCCGCCTCACTGATCATGAAAACTGAGGATGGCAGGCGTTCATTTAAGGTGGAGCTGTCACAGCCGGAGGGTTCGTCCTACGCAAATGATATTGCAAAAAAGTATGGTGTGACTTATGATATGCTTATCAGTGGTTTGTAAAAGTATTGCTGGGAGAACTATCAGGAAGAGGAGAAGTGTAAATGAAAAAAGCAGTAATAATCGGTGGCGGAATATCGGGAATGACAGCGGGGATCCTGCTGCAGAAAGCCGGATTTGAGACTGAGATATACGAGAAGAACAGTGTGCCCGGAGGACAGTGTACAGGCTGGAAAAGAGAAGGCTACACAATAGATAACTGCGTTCACTGGCTGACAGGAAGCAAGCCGGGGACAGAGCTTTACAACCTCTGGTCTGAGATAGGTGTTTTGCGGGGAGACGGTACGGTTAAAAAGACATCTGACGGCAAGATGTTACTTGATAAGGCCGATAGTGGAATATATAAGAAAGAGGTGTTCTATTCCGTTGAGCTTGGCGGACAGATTCTTACCTTGTGGAGAGACAAGGAAAGGACACGAAAAGAGCTCCTAAAGCTTTCGCCGGAGGATGCGGACGAGATTAACAAGCTGATAGATTATGCTGCTATGGCAGAGTGTGTGACTGTGCCGGTTGAAAAGCCTATGGACAAAATGAAGCTTGGCGATTATATAAAGCTTGGTGCGTCCATGAAGGAGATGCCAAAGATAATGAAGGAATACGGCAAGATTACGATTAAGGAGTTAGCGGAAAGATTCAATCACCCACTTATCAGATTCGCTATTACGGGTTATATGCCGGACAATTATCTCGCGTATGCCTTTGTTGTCTCCTATGCAACGGTTACGGCAGAAAATGGTGACGTGCCGCTTGGCGGTTCGCTTGCTATGGCACTTCGTGTTGCTGACAGATATAAAGAGCTTGGAGGAAAGCTTCATCTTGGAACACCGGTAGCAAAGGTATTGATCGAAGGAAAAAAGACAGCGGGAATTGAGCTTTTTGATGGCACGAAAATTGATTCTGATTATGTGATATGTTCCTCCGATATGGATCATACATTCCATAAATTGCTGCCGGAATCATTTATGCCAAAGGCTCTAAAAAAGGAGTTTGAGAAAAGAGAGGATTATCCGGTCAACAGCGGTTTCCAGATTGCGTTTGGCATTGAGGATAATTTCACCGGGTTTGTCGGAACAAGACTTTTTGACTGTGAGGAGCTTGTGGTCGGAAGGCAGAAGGTAAAGCACATGAGCCTGATGTCGTATAGCTTCGAGCCGACATTTGCACCTGAGGGATGTGTTGTTATGCAGACTAACTTCGAGCAGAATGAGGACGATTACGAGTACTGGAAGGCTCTTTATGAGGATAAGGATAAGTACAATGCAAAGAAGGCTGAGCTTGCAGAGGAGGTTGTCAGGCGTATAGTGGCGAAATTTCCTGAACTTTCCGGAAAGATTAAGGTGCTTGATGTGTGGACACCGATGACCTATACAAGATACTGCAACTCATTTAAGGGTGCTTACATGGCGTTTGTGGAGCGCAAGGGCGTGAAGAAATATACGATTCCGGGCATTGTCAAAGGCCTTGATAATGTGTACCTTGCAGGTCAGTGGCTCATGAGTCCGGGCGGACTTCCGGTTGCACTTGCGACAGGTAAGTATGCGGCCTGGCGGATAATAAATGAGAAGTGAGAGAAAAGATCATAAACAAACAGGCTGTGCTTTGGCATAGCCTGTTTGCTTTAAAAGAATCATTATTATACAAAACATGCAGAATCAAAAATTTAACTGAATTCCCCCGACCTTACGGTAGGCAAAGCTGACAGATTGTTGTTTTCCGATTCGTCAGGTAATGATTTCAGATACTCGGTATCTCTTCTGTGGGCGATTCCTACGCCCTTGATGCCGCCTGCTTTGGCAAGGCTTACGCCCTCTTCTTTGCTTACGATCCTGTCATCGGACAGTTTGTATCCTGTAATCTTTCCACGCTGCTTTACAAGTCCCGTTATCGAAGCTGCGTCAGCTCTTGGTGTCGGAATATCGTCAAGTGCTGCTTTCGGTAATTCTGTATTGGATTTTTTATTGCTCATTATCTCACCTTCTTTTTGTATTGTGGTAACAATAGTATCTGAAGTCAGAAGCTTTTTTATACATTATAATTTGGGGTAATTAAGATTTAATGGTTTTTTATTGACAGAGATACTTTCCCGTTGTTACAATTAAATGAATTCGAAGTTGCACATTGTGTTATGTTCAATACGCACAAAAGCAGGAAAAGAGTTTTACATTTATACATGGATACATTATCAACAAGGAGGCAGTCTGTAGGGCTGAAGGTTTATGGAAAAGATCATATTATGCATATATCCGATTCTGTTACTTGTACTTACCTTCTTTGGAGCAAAGCGCTCTAAGAAGGGCGAATTTTCGGATGATTTTCTGCAGCTTGAGCAGACCAAGCTGATTCAGGGCTTTGCGTGTATTGCGGTAATTATTCACCATATTACACAGCAGATCACGAAATACGGTACATACAATAAAGGACCTATTACGGATTTTAATAATTGCGGGATCATTTTCACTGCGATCTTTTTCTTCTGCTCCGGTTATGGGTTGGTTTACAGTGTCTATAACAAGGAGAATTATTTAAGATCGTTTCTTACAAAGAGACTTCCAACGGTATTGATTCCATTCTGGCTTATTAATATTCTCGGCGTGCTGCTTATGATGTTCGGCTTTAAAGTAAGATATACGGTACCGGAAGTACTTTGCTATATCTTCGGAATTATGCTGATCAACAGCAACGGCTGGTTCATAATAGAGATCGCCATTCTCTACATTTTCTTCTATATATTTTTCAAACTGATAAAGAAGAAGGATATTGCACTTGTTTTTACTAGTATTGCGACGGTGCTTGTCATTATATTCAGTTATCATCAGGGACATGAGACAGAGTGGTTTGGAGGCGAGTGGTGGTTTAATTCAACTATTACCTTTGCGTTTGGCATGATATTTGCAAGATTTAAGGATGGGATAACCGCCTTTTGCAAAAAACATTACAAAGCTGTTCTTATTGTAACGGTAATCCTGCTTGATATTTTACTGAATGCAGGTAATTACATGGTTGCGCGTTATGGTTATTATGTGGAGTCTCTCTCGGGGCTTGGCAAATACGGTAAGCCTTGTACGCTTTTGGTGCAGATGGCGGAATGTATCGTATTTGTTATGTTTGTCATATTGCTTAACTTAAAGATCAAGCTGGGTAATAAGGCTCTTAAATTCATAAGCGGTATTAGTGTAGAGCTGTTCCTGATACATGGCTATTTTGTCAATATAATATTTGCCGAGGTCAGGATGGGAGATGTATTAAGGTATGCGGTTAATTTTGCATGTGCCATTGCATTTACCGCAGTTGTTTCGCCGATGATCAGGTGGGTCGTAAAGAAGACGGTAGAACTTCTTAATACGAAGAAGACTTACAATGATACTCTCGAAGCAGAGATCATAAGGCGGGAAAATAAAAAAAAAATTAAAAAATTAAAGATTGCTGTTGCTGTAATCGCTGTTGCGGGAACTCTTTTGTGGCTTGTCATCAACTTTAGCGGCTATCTGTTTGGCAGAAAAATCCATGAAAAGGAGCGGCAGGCTCTTATCAATTCAAATGTCGGTGATGAGGTAAAATGGGGACGCTTTGAAACAAATGGGAGTCCCGGAAGAGAAACGTGGGAATGGATCGTTATCAGGAAAACAGATGATATGGTGTGCCTTCTTTCAAAGCAGGGCGTTGCCGGATGCTGGTATAACCAGAAAAGTGTATCGGTGACATGGGAGGATTCAGATATCAGGAAGCTTATAAACGGCAAAGAATACATTAACAGCTTTAACAAATACGAATTTGCCGATATGGTTCCTGTCGGTGATGATTATATTACTCTGCTTACTGTCGATGAAGCGTTAGAGGTATTTGACAAGGATGAGGACAGGGAGCTTTCAATTACGGATCTTGCACAGATGGAGGGGACTAATATCAATACGATGAGCAAGGTCAACAACTGGGATATGAAGGGCTATCGTTCTTCCTGGTGGTGGCTTCGCGAAAGACCCGGTGTTTCTAATAAATATGCTCCGATCGTAACGGTTGACGGCAGGGTTTTTGAGAATGGAAAAGAGGTAAACAGAACCGGAGGCGCTATACGTCCGGTAATATGGGTTAAATGTGGAAAGACAGAGTAGTGCCTACGGGTAAAAGGAGCTTGTGGTGTACAATCTGCTTTGGAGATGGTTTTGCAATGACTGAAGTGGAACGAAGACAAAACATATGGAGATGACAGACGACATGAACTCACGATCAGACATCAAAATGGACATGCTAAATGGTCCCTTACTTATGAAAATATTAAAGTTTGCATTTCCGATAATAATGGGAAGCGTTATGCAGCAGCTTTTCTCGGCGGTAGATATTGCGGTTGTCGGAATGACCGGGGACAGCTTGGGTCAGGCGGCGATCGGGGCAAATACGACGATCATCGCGCTGTTTGTCAATTTCTTTGTCGGTCTATCCGTTGGAATAAATGTTGTGATAGGCAACTACATAGGAAGTGACCACAAAGAGCGGATAAGTGAAACCGTACATACGGCAATAATGTTTTCATTAATTTCGGGAATTGGAATTCTGATCGTTGTGGAGCTTATTGCAAGACCAATACTCTTGCTAATGTCGACGCCTTCTGATGTGCTTGATATGGCAATAAGGTATCTTCGCATATATGCTTTCGCAATGCCGTTTATTCTTGTGTATAATTTCGGAACGGCGGTGCTTAGAACGGTTGGTGACAGTAAACGTCCGTTGTACGCGCTGCTTGCAGCGGGAGCAATAAATGTTGTTCTTGATTTTCTGCTTACCTTAGGTCTTAACATGGGTGTTACGGGAGTTGCCATCGCAACATCATTTTCTAATGTCATAAGCTTTGCACTTGTAATAATGTTTCTGATAAAAGAGACCGGACATATAAAATTATATCCTCGAAAGCTTACTATTAACGGCGCATGTCTGTGGCGGGTGCTTAAGGTTGGTTTTCCCGCCGGTCTGCAGGCGGTGGTTTTTTCGATCGCCAATCTTTCTATTCAGAGAACCATTAATTCCTATGGAGCAACGGCAATTGCGGGAAACGCGATCGCCCTTATATTTGAAATACTTGCCTTCTATGTCGTGACGGGCTTTGATCAGGCTGCGGTAACATTTACAAGCCAGAATTACGGTGCCGGCAATCTTTTGCGGTGTAAGCGCGTGCTTGTTATCACTCTGCTTGCAGCGGTGGCGGCGACTAATATTGTCAATATCTCATTTATTCTCGGAAGACATTTTTTCGTAAGGATATTTACTTCTGATCCGGAGGTTATGAGCGTTGTGTTTTTGAGGTTTAAATGGGTGCTGTCATTACAGTTTCTTATCTGCAGCTATGAGATATGCGGTTCGGTGCTCAGGGGCTTTGGAAAGTCGATGATCCCTGCGGTCATTACAATATTCGGAACCTGTGTGTTAAGAGTGGTCTGGGTCAACACGATATGTTTGGATTACAGGGATATCATTTACTGCTTTGTTGTTTATCCGATATCATGGGTTGTGACGGGATCAGCGGTTGTGATTGCTCTTGCCGTTTCATGGCGTACTGTGAAAATTAACAAAGGAATAACAAAAAAACCATTATAAATTAAGGAATATCTGTCTTGACTTCTAACACATTTGTTATTATACTGTTAGCTGTTAGTGCTTGATAACTTTAGCACCGGTACATATAAAAGTACTTACGCAAAGTCTTTATTTCATTTAATCAGGACTTTGAAAAGAATAAAAAAGAAGAGAGGTAATTCAAGATGGCAAACATTGATTTGACAAAGTACGGTATCACAGGTACAACAGAGATCATTCACAATCCTTCATTTGAGGATCTCTACAAGGAAGAGACCAAAGAAGGTCTTACAGGCTATGAAGTAGGTCAGGAGACAGAGCTTGGTGCTGTTAACGTTATGACAGGTATTTATACAGGTCGTTCTCCTAAAGATAAATTCATCGTTATGGATGAGAATTCAAAGGATACAGTTTGGTGGACATCTGATGAGTATCCTAATGATAATCATCCTGCAAGCAAGGAGACATGGGAAGCAGTTAAAGAGATTGCTAAGAAAGAGCTTTCTAATAAGAAACTTTTCGTAGTAGATGCTTTCTGTGGTGCTAACGAAGATACAAGAATGGCAGTTCGTTTCATCGTAGAGGTTGCATGGCAGGCACATTTCATCAAGAACATGTTCATCCAGCCGACTGCTGAGGAACTGGAGAACTTCGTTCCTAACTTCGTCATCTACAACGCCTCGAAGGCTAAGGTGGAGAACTACAAGGAGCTGGGCCTGAACTCAGAGACCTGCGTGGCCTTCAACACCACCACCCGCGAGCAGTGCATCATCAACACCTGGTACGGTTGTGAGATGAAGAAGGGTATGTT
>OMSZ01000115.1 GCA_900313855.1 uncultured Eubacteriales bacterium | reverse complement strand
TAGAAGCTAAGGCTCCGACTAAGGAAGAACAGGAGGAGATGGACAGACAGGATGAGGAGCTTTCTGAAAACGGAATTGATAATGCAGGAGCGAAACGTTGGAATGACTGGTCGGGTGAATATGTGGAATTAACCATTGGAGAAGACATGTTCTATTACGGAAACGCTGATGAACCGGATGATTACAGTGGGGGAACAAAGGTTGCAAAAAGAACCCTGATATCGGGAATGCTTTCGGAGTATGATTACAATACATATTGCGATCTTGATACACTCAAGAAGATATTAAAGAGAAATGCCAGGGATGGCAGGATTTACGGACAGCCGACTGATGAGAATGGCAAGAGTATTAATGAGTGGGTCTATACATCCGCACTTGTTAAGGTTGATGATGTGGAAAATGTTGACACCATAGTAAGGCGTCTTTCAGACATGGGTTATCAGGCAGAGAGTAACAAGGAATATGTTGATGAGGTGCAGCGTGAGATAAAGATAATCCGGATATTGCTTGGGGGCATCGGAGCAATAGCACTTGTCGTTGCAGTTATCGGAATAGGCAACACGATGACAACCTCAGTATATGATAGGATTGGCGAGATAGGTATTCTTAAGGTGCTTGGCTGTGACCCTGATGAGATGATGGGATTGTTCCTGCTTGAGTCCGGAATACTCGGTGGAATCGGTGGGGTGATAGGTCTGCTGCTATCATATGTCATTTCTGATTTTGGCATTAACAGACTCGGTATAAAGCTTCTTAATCTGCACAGAGGCACGAAACTTGCGGTCATACCATTATGGCTTGCGATATCATCAGTGGTTATGGCGGTTGTACTTGGAATTCTTGCAGGATATTTGCCCGCAAAATGGACTTCAAAATTAAGACCGATAGATGCTGTGAGAATGAATAATTGATGTTAGCTATTATTTCTTGTTGTCTTAATATTGATTTGATGGTAAAATAAAGCAGTAAGTAAGGGTGTTGATTATGTGTTTGCACAATAACATTTTTACGAAAACTCAAGTACCTTAAGTGCTTGTATATTATAATAATTCGGGAGGTTATAATATGGCTTGTTTTTTGGTGCCTACAGGAGAGGCAATAGTTACAACTGTATTAGCTAAAGCGTTTAAGAGCAAAGAGAACGCAGAGGCTTCTGATAACAATATTTCGGAAGAGGTTCATGAGGCAGTAGCATCAAAGATTCCTTTTTCAAAGAAATTGTCATGGCTTAATAATATGCTTTGGGGCGGTTCGGCATTGCTCGCATTTGAGCATGTATGGCATGGCGAGGTCGTACCCTGGTTTCCGTTCCTTACTGCTATGGAGGATCCAAACGAAGCAACGGCTATGCTGCATGAGATGTCAACGGTTGGTGTTTCAATGGCCGTGCTTGTTACGGTGACATGGGGCATTATGGTAATGGTATCTGACATTATTGTTAAGAAGCAGCAGACAGATGCCATGAAACATTTAGAACCTGTTGAAGTAAGAACTGACAAAAAGGAGATGTGACCATGACTTTATTGATAACAATAATCGCAGCATGCGTTGTAACCATATTATGGTATAAGAATGCTCCGGAGGATACAATGAAGTTAGGCTTCTTGGCGCTTATGTACTGGGGAGCATCACTTATGTGGATGTGTGACGCTGTATTTGAATATAAGGAATCGGGTGCGGAGTTTTTCACTCCTTCCGTATCGGATATGATCAATGACGGCTTTTTGGGAATTTCCGTTGTTGCACTCGGAATGGTTATCTGGATTGTGCAGCTGATAGTTAAGGATCCGAAGGGCATAGTCAAAAAGAGCATTACAGATAAATAAAAGCTTATACATATAATGATAAAGAGCTTATATAATACCATCAAAACATATTATGGTTTTGGTGGTATTTTTTCAGCCAATATCCTTTTATTTTACTTGCAAATCAATGTATTATTGAAGTAAAATATTAGCCAAAAGATATTTGTTGTAATTAATAAAAATTATTAACAGTTGATAGAGTATTACTTCTTCTTTGGTTGAGGCAAAAAGGAATATGATTTCTATATGTTTTATTGATGATTAAAAGGATGATTGTGTGGAAGGAAGGAGCATGAAGAAAATGAGATTTGGGAGAATGGCTGCAGTGGTGATGGTTGGAGTAATGAGCTTTTCATTATTACCTATGGATTATGTGTCAGCTGCTAACGACATAGCGTCGGAGAAGAGTAATGATGACGTTTTTGATGATAGTATAGTTGAGGAGGCTGTCAATTCGAAAACAGATCCGGGAATAAAGAATACAGGTGTTATAACCGGAGACTGTGGAGAAAATGTCAGCTTTACGTTAGATCTCGATGAGGGAAAGCTTGAAATAACCGGAAACGGTGATATGGCCGATTATGAACAATTATCGGAATCACCTTTTTATCCGTATTCAGACAGAATTAAATCAATTGATATAGGTGAAGGCGTTACTAAGATCGGTCATTCTGCATTTATTTTCTGCTTTGGACTAAGAAAAGTTCAATTACCTGATTCGCTCAAAGAAATCGGGACTTACGCATTTCTTGGCTGCGGAATGTTGGATAGATTGGTAATACCTGATGGCGTTACTGCGATTGGTGATCATGCTCTAGGATACAGCTGTGATAATGGCAGAGGAGGTTCTTATACACCGGAGCGTATGAAATGGTTTACATCTTCTGCAGCAGCAGAAGAATATCTTGACGATGATTCAAAAAGATACATTACAGTATATGACAGTACTGTGAAAAGCGGAACCTGGAGAGGAGATTTTAAATGGACTTATGACTATATTACCAGAGTCTTAACGATAGAGGGTGATGGTGATCTGCCTGAAATTGACAGTAAAGTCAATGAGGATGCGGATTTTAAGAACGATGCACTTTCGATAATCGTAAAAGATGGTATTACAGGTCTTTCACAAAATGCATTATATGATTTTGGCAAAGTTAGAGAAGTAAAGCTTCCTAATGGCATTACGACAATAGGGAACTATGCTTTTTACAGATGTGAAGCATTAAGGGAAATACAACTGCCGTCAAGTCTTACTAAGATCGGGTCGTATGTTTTTTCCGGGTGCAGCAATTTGGAAAGTCTTACAATTCCTGAAAATGTTACATCAATAGGTAATGATATTCTTACAAATTGCTATATGCTTGAAAAAATAGCGGTTGATTCTGATAATGGGAAATATGTAGTTAAAGATGGGATAATGTATTCAAATGATATGAAGAAGATTCTATGTATCCCTGCTCTGTTAAAAAGAAATACAATAGTTATTCCGGATACGGTTACTTCAATTCCTAATAAAAGTATTATTAATTGTGTGTATGTCAAAAACGTAGTTTTTTTGGGAGCGGCTCCATCTTATTTTACAAAGAATTATCAAAGCGGATTTAGTGGTAATGTATATTATAATTCGTCGACTACGGGATGGACAGAATCACTGCTTGGCTGGGAAGGTGTTAATTGTATTGATACAAAAGATATGACAGATGAAGAAACATTATCTATATCTTTCGAAACAAAGCAGCTTAAGGCAGGGCAAACAGAAAAACTTACGTGTTGTATTGATCCCCAAATGATGTTTGATGTGGTATGGACAAGTAGTAATGATGATGTGGCATGTGTAACAGAAAGCGGTGTTGTTATTGCCGTTTCCCCTGGAGAGGCAACCATTACTGTTCAGGTTGGAAAAATGAAGGCGGATATATCATTGATTATCACAAAAGCTGCTGAAAATGAGGCCGGCGCTAAAGCATTTGATAAGGACCTTGCCTGGGGTATATGTGGAGGATCACAGGGCATATCAGAGAAGCTTGGCGGAATTTATATTGTTAAATCAAAAGAGATTGGTTTCTATTCTTTGAATACCGGTGAATATACTGCATTATTCAGTTATCCGTCGTTGAAAAGTACATTTGTGAATGATAATAAATTATATGTTGCGTCTTCCTTTTATTATGATTGCGGTATGGTTGATGTGATAGATATGAATACGGCAAAGCTGATAAATCGTGTGTTCGTAAAAGAATTCAATCTTAATGGAGTTGGTGGAGATTATAACGGAAGAATATATTTGGGCGGAGTATATACAGAGTGTACAGCGGATGATTATATTATTATGATAAATGATAAGGGAGAAATATTAGACAGTCTGCCTATTGGTACTAATTTATTTGAGTTTTCCGGATTTTCGAAAGAAGGCGGATGTTTTTATTATGAAACAAATTATAACTATTATTCGTGGGGATATGATCATCCGGGAACGGCACTGCAGATGGGTCTGATAACCGGTGATAAATTAGCGTCTATTAGTGTCCAATCCGGCTTTTTAGAGAGTGGTTTGATAAGCAGAACCATCAACGGTATTGATTATCTTTGCCAGCAATATTATCTTGATCATACTAAAAGTGCAGAAATGTTTGACGGTAAATTCATAGTAGATACCAGTGTGCTTAATGGGTTAATTAATGTCTATAAGACACCTACTGAGACCAGTAATGATCTGGTGAAAATGTTGTCTGTTTCAAGAAAGGCCGGAGAAGGTTCAACAAGTGATTATACGGATAACGGAAGTGTGGGTGTGCGTGCAGTATATAATGCCGGCAGGAATAGTATGATAATATATGAGAATGAAAAGAATATATCGGAATATGACTTGTCTTCTAAAGATATCATATCTACAGCTGTTTCTTCCTACAACGTATTCAATATGATGAAAATGGGTGATAAAGTAATACTTATTGAAAAAGACGAAAACAATTATTATATTGAGGTATTGGACTGGAGTGAGCCTGAGAATATAAGTATTATAGGAAAAGAAACCATGGTTGTCGGAGAAAATCAGCAGCTTACAATTAATCAGGATAAAGGCTATGAATTGAAGGCATCATGGATGGTTGATGATAATAAGGTCATTTCGATAACAAAGGAGGGAAAGGTTTCGGCTTGGAAGAGCGGAACAGCAAGAGTGACAGCTACACTTCCTGGCGGTAAAACTACATCATTGGATATAACGGTATCTGCAGGCAGCGTCGTGACTCCTGAGACGGCAGTTATAAAAACTGATGGTACGAAATCCAATAATATTTCTGCTAATACATATTCTGTTTATGGAAGTACTGTTAAATCATATCTTGAAAATAATTCGGACGGAAGCTTAACCAGAGTAGAATATATACGTGATAAAGGAGTTGTTATAGAGGAATATGATGAGACTTTAGCAGTTGTGGATACAAAGATAATCGAGATGGAATTACCTATATTCGGCGGTTGTTATTTCGGAGAAAATGCTAATTTCGTTGTGTTCGGACAAAAGAATGAAGCTGAAAGCGATGAGACAGAGGTAGTAAGAATTGTAAAATATGATAAAAACTGGAATAGAGTTGCTCAGGCATCGGTAAATGGAGCCAACACTTATATACCATTTGATGCAGGTTCGCTTAGGATGGATGAGACTGGAACGGGAATATTATATATACACACTTGTCATGAAATGTATGCAAGTTCGGATGGTTATCATCATCAGGCAAATATGACATTTGTTTTGGACGAAGTGACAATGGAGATTAAAGATTCATATTTTAATGTAATGAACATTTCACAGGCAGGTTATGTCAGTCATTCATTTAACCAATTTGTAAAAACAGATGGAGAATTTACTTTCCGTGTTGACCACGGAGATGCTAATCCAAGAGCCGTAACCTTAACCAGATGCAGAGTGGATGGAAGCATTACAAAAGTTTCATATTGCTATGCGCTTAGCATAGGTACTAATGGGAATAACGCAACCGGAGTTTCAGTAGGAGGACTCGAGTTGTCATCAGATAATTGTCTCGTGGTTGCCAATGCCGTTGATCAAAGTCAGTCTTCAACTGCAGGCACAAGGAACATTTACCTTTTTGTTGCTAAGAAGGATCTTACAAAAACAAAGAAGAATTGGCTAACTGAATATGCACAGGATTCGGGAGTGAAAATAGGAACACCACAGTTGGTTAAAATTAATAATGAACAGTTTATTATTATGTGGGAGGAAGAAGACACAAACAATAATGTTTCATGTAAGCTGGTGGCTGTTGATGGTGATGGTAATGCAGTATCAGATATTATATCAACCAAACTGAGATTATCTGATTGTAAACCGATAGTTACTCCTGACGGGCTGGTTAAATGGTATGTAACTGATAATAAGAAGATCAGTTTCTGTTCGGTTAACCCGTATGATCTTTCAGCAATTAAAGGCGAGGTTGTTTCCGTTGATGAAACTGGTGATGGAGAGAACACGGGAACAGAAAACGGTGATGGAGAGAACACGGGAACGGAAAACGGTGATGGAGAGAACACGGGAACGGAGAATGGTGATGGAGAGAACACCGAAACAGAAAACGGTGATGGAGAGAATACAGGAACAGAAAACGGTGATGGAGAGAATACAGGAACAGAAAACGGTGATGGCGACAACACCGGAACGGAAAATGGTGATGGAGACAACACCGGAACGGAAAACGGAAACGGAGTTAACACCGGAACGGAAAACGGAAATGGAGATAACACGGGAACGGGCAACGGTGGTAACACGGGGACGGGCAACGGTGGTAACACGGGAACGGGCAACGGTGGTAACACAGGAACGGGTACTGGTGGTAACACGGGGACGGGCAACGGTGGTAACACGGGAACCGGTACTGGTGGCAACAGTAGTTTGACAATGGGCGGAAACACAAGTACAGTTAGCAGGCAGACAAGTGCAGATCAAGATAATACTGACTCATATCGTGTCGTTGGTTCTTATTTATGCGATTCTGAAGGTGTGGTTACATATAAAATAGTAACCGGGTCAAAGCTTGAGTTTGTCGGTGGAAACAATGCTGTCGGAGATGTTGTTATACCCGATAAAATTAATGTAGGAGATGTAACATACAATATTACTTCTATTGCACCGGGAACATTTATGAATAATGGTAATATTACTTCTGTATCATTTGGTGATAATATAGAAGATATAGGTCAAAATGCATTTTATAATTGTAAAAAGCTTACCAAGGTCGTAATTCCAAAAGGAGTTAAAAAGATTGGAAAGAGTGCATTTGAAGGCTGCAAATACCTTAAGAAGATTACGATTAAATCTACCAAGCTAAAAAGTGTTGGAAAGAGAGCGATTAAAGGTATTAACAAAAAGGCTGTAATTAAGGTGCCTAAGAAAAAACTGAAAAAATATAAAAAGTTGTTTAATTCAAAAACAGGATATAAAAAATCTATGAAGATAAAAAAATAGAATTTATGGTCTGTTGGTATCGAAAAAGAGGAACAACTATATGATGATAGAAGAAATTTTAACTGAAGATAAGATTGAGAATGGATATAAAGAAATGGGATATGCAAAGCTTGACAGTGATCGTAAAGAGCGCACCGGATTTGCTGAGGTTGTGTTCTGCAGCGGGAAAACGGTAGAACAGTTGAAGGACATTTATAAGCATATCTATGAGGAAGAAGGAGAGGTTCTCGGTACAAGAGCTTCAAAAGAGCAGTACCTGGCACTTAAAGAGAGCTTTCCGGAAATAGTCTATGATGAATTGTCACGTATTTTGAAGATTGAGAAATGTGACAAAGAACATTTGGGCAATGTTGTAGTTTGTAGTGCAGGAACAGCTGATATGCCGGTTGCTGAGGAGGCTGCCCAGACGGCGGAATTTTTCGGAGTGAAGGTTATAAGAATATATGATGTCGGTGTTTCGGGAATTCACAGACTGCTTGCAAAAACAAACGAGCTTAAGGCTGCTAATTGCGTAATAGCTGTTGCGGGAATGGAGGGAGCGCTTCCGAGTGTGATAGGCGGACTTGTGAAAAATCCGGTGATAGCCGTGCCGACATCCGTTGGATATGGTGCAAGCTTTCAAGGTCTTTCAGCGCTTCTTACAATGATCAATTCATGTGCTAACGGGATTGCAGTTGTCAATATCGATAACGGTTACGGCGCAGGCTATCTTGCAACGCAGATGAACAGATTAGCACTTGGAATATAATAGGAGATTTGTGATGGATAAGAAACTTTATTTGGAATGTTATTCGGGAATAAGCGGAGATATGACGGTGGCAGCACTTCTTGATTTGGGGGCAGATGAGCAAGTGCTTAGGGATGTACTTGGAAGCCTTCCGCTTTCAGGCTATCATGTTAATATAAGCAGAGTATTAAAGTCGGGGATAGATGCATGTGATTTCGATGTGGTATTGGAAAATCAGGACAACCATGATCATGATATGGAATACCTTTATGGACATCTGCATGGTGAACGTGTAGAGGAAGAGCACCACCATCATCACGACCACGCCCATGATGGACATGACCATGAACATCATCACGACCAAGACCACCACCACGATCATGATGGACACGACCACGACCATGAACATGAGCGCGCCCATGATGGACATGATCATGAACATTATCACG
This sequence comes from uncultured Eubacteriales bacterium, assembly GCA_900313855.1. GTDB lineage: Bacteria > Bacillota > Clostridia > Lachnospirales > Lachnospiraceae > CAG-590. Next base: position 1,878 of record OMSZ01000115.1, on the reverse strand, counting down.
ACCACGCCCATGATGGACATGATAATGAACATCATCACGACCAAGACCACCACCACGACCATGATGGACACGACCACGACCATGAACATCATCACCACCATGAACATCGTGGTATGAGAGAAATAACGGATATTATTAATCATGGTACAATGACAGATGGTGCAAGAGCTTTGGCACTTAAGATTTTTGACATACTTGCTCATGCGGAGTCAAAGGCGCATAATGTACCGATAGAGGAAGTACATTTCCATGAAGTAGGGGCGGTTGATTCCATAGTTGATATTGTCTCAATAGCAGTATGCTTAGACAATCTGGGTATTAAAGAATGCATAGTCACACATCTTACCGAAGGGAAGGGAACGGTTAGATGTCAGCATGGAATACTTCCGGTTCCTGTACCGGCGGTGCTTCATGTTGTATCTGATAATCATATACCTATAGAGATAACCAATATTGCAGGAGAATTGGTCACACCTACGGGTGCAGCAACAGTTGCCGCTATATGCACTTCCAATGAGTTGCCAAAAACATTTACTGTTGAGAAGATAGGCATGGGAGCGGGCAAGAGACAATATGAATGTGCCGGAATACTGCGTGCTATGATAATTTCATAGGATTAATATGAAAGGGAACTAACAATATATGGAAAACAAAGCATCAATACTCAAAAACAAGTTATATCTGTACATTACGGAATTTTTTGCAGGAATGTCTGTGATGGCAGTAGAATTAGGGGCTAGCAGACTACTGGCTCCCTATTTTTCGTCATCTCAGATTGTGTGGACAATCATAATAGGTACAATAATGATTGCCATGGCACTGGGAAATATCTATGGTGGAAGAAGCGCAGATAAAAAACCGGACCCGGATGTACTCTACAGACGGATACTTGTAGCGGCAATATGGATTGCAGCAATCCCTGTACTTGGGAAATATGTAATAATAGGAATAGCGGGAGTGCTGATATTTTCTATTAACAGTAATTTTCTTATATGGGCGGCATTTGCTGCCTGTATGGTAGTATTTGTGTTTCCCTTATTCCTGCTTGGAACGGTTACGCCATCTCTTGTCAAATATACTGTTGACAGCCTTGATGACAACGGAAAGACAGTTGGTAATCTGGGGGCGGCTAATACAATCGGAAGTATTATAGGAACATTTATACCAACCTTTGTTACTATTCCTGCTGTAGGAACTGCCATAACCTTTCTGATATTTGCGGGAATTTTGCTGGTGCTTGCCATCATTTATTTCATAAGTGCTAAGCGAGGAGTTAAGAAATCCGTAGTTAGCGTTATATTGTTCATACTCTGTTGTGTGTTTGGTCATGACGGGAGTTTTGCTTTCTGGGAAAATAATCTGGCTTATGAGGGGGAATCGGTGTACAACTACCTCCAGGTGAAAGAGGATGATGAAAATGTTATATTGTCCACCAATGTCTTATTCGGCGTACAGTCAATCTTAAAAAAGAATCAGGGACTTACAGGAATGTACTACGATTATGCCATGGCGGCACCTTATATGGCGGGGATTAAAGAGAAGGATGAACTTGATATGCTGATTCTTGGTATGGGTACGGGAACATATGCAACCCAGTGCAGAAGATATTTCCCGGATACATCTGTTAATGACGATACCAATGATATTATAGATAATGATAATTCAAATGACGGCGCGGAAGATGACAAGACAATAGAAAATGCAAATGTCAGTACAGAAAATGACGAGACAATAGAAAATGCAAATATCAGTACAGAAGATGACGAGACAATAGAAAATGCCCGTATCAACATAGAAGGTGTTGAGATAGATGATAAGATTACGGATTTGGCAGTTAAGTATTTTGAACTTCCTGAAGATGTTAAGGTTACGACCTAT
>OMSZ01000411.1 GCA_900313855.1 uncultured Eubacteriales bacterium | reverse complement strand
GCGAAGGTTATCTAACAAAGGTTATTCTCTTGTAGAAATGGTAATTACAATTGGAATTATTCTTGTAGTATCAGCTATGGCCATGGTTACCATATCTACATTGAATTCAGCCAGAGCAAAGAATGCATCAATTCAGTTAGACTCGGAGCTTACTCAGTTGATTACGAGAGCAAAAGGGCAGACAACAAAATATGATGCACTTCAAGCTATTAAGATATATAAGAGCAGTTCAGATTCAAAGTATTATTACTTAACTGGAACTGCGACGAAGTCTGGAGTTACTTATGTATTTACTGCTGATGCTAAGTCATCTTCTTTAAATGGTGGGCTTGGGTATAAGTTTTCTTCATCTACGAGGATATCATATACGGCTGAAAATGTAGAACCTTCGTATAAATGGAATGTAGGACCATCAGCAGATCTTGATAATGATGGAAAAATCATTGTATATAACAAACAAGGATACTGCATTAATGATGCCGGAACATATGTTTTCTTTAAGAGTAATGGAAATATGGTCGCTCAAGTGATTGTAAGAAAAAATGGCAGTCACGTTGCAAAATAATATGTGGAGGTAAGTACTATTAATGAAAAGATTAAGAAATGATAAGGGTATATCACTTATCGAGCTTGTAGTTGCCTTAGCTATTTTATCGCTGCTTATGATTGCTGTTATGGCTCTGATGAATAATAACACAATTATTTTCAGGAAAGCAAAGAGTGATCTTAAAGTTCAGTCACAGGCTCAAGAAGCATATAATAGGATATCAGATGTAATCATGCAGGCAAAAAATATCTATGTCGAAGGATATACTGTTGATAGTGATGTTGATTTTAAATCTATAAAACCAGGAAGTGCGCCAGTAGATATAAATAAAAATACTGTAACGCTAACTCCGGTAACGGCCTATTCCTATTATGATGGAATCAATATGGCAACTGAATCAACAAATCTTTTATCTAATAAGGTTGTTGCAGGAACCATAAATCCTCAAAAAATTTATTTAAAGAAATTGGTAGTTGTTTCTACGGTTGCTTTAGATAAATCTGTATTAGAAAGTTATATTACAGGTCCCCATGATATAGCTTCAACAGGAAGTAAGTATTATACTGTTACAGGTCAGGGAATGGCAAATGCTCCAACAAATGTTGTTCGCATAGGTGGTACAGATATAGAACTGCAGGATAAAGCAGTAAACATAACATCTGGTGAACCGAATCTTGTAATAGATTATAACCTTTCAGCTACACATAATATTCTTGTTGGTGATACAGATAGATGTATATATACATTCTATTTTGATGATGGTGATATATATATGACAACTGAGTATCTGTATATGTTTTATCTAAATTCTGTAAAGGTTAATAGTGATAATCCTGACGATTGGACAACAGGTACCGGAGCTATTACGGAAGCCGAAAAAGAGTCCTTAAAGATTGCTGAAGGACTCAATTATGCTAGTGCTGGTTCTACAAAAGCAGAAGGTGCAGTTGCTGCGTTTGATGGTAATAAGAATGCAGTTCAATTAACTTTATATTTTAATGATAACAATATGACTTTTACTGTAGATGATCTGATCTCTTGTCAGAATTCATTTGTTGTTAAAACACCACAGTAAATAGGAAGGAGATTTTTTGCAGATATGAGGAGATTAAAGAATAAATCAATAATAATGATTATCAGCATGCTGCTATTGTTTGTCGGTGCCTTTACATGGCTGACATTCTCTCTTTCCAGAGCTGATGAGAAAGATAGTGAGGATCAACCTCCTGCAGCAGGTGCTACGGTAAAAACTAATATTGATCTCATTATAGAGAATTCCAATGATACTGAAAAAGAAGATGAATTCAGAAAATATCATATAGTTGAGATATCTTCCGGCTCACCAAGATTCTTTAATCAGTTTTGTCAGTTACATGGTTCAGAGACAAAAACTCAGTTTGAAAAGCTTGTTTTAAATGGTCATAAATCAAGTGCTACACAGGATTTTTGTGAAGGATTTATTGATTATAAGTCTTTCAATCTTGAGACTCTTAGAAATGGTGCCACTGATGCTACAGTTATTGAAAATAATTTCCAGCCTTTATATGAAGCTGTTGTAAATGCTGATCTTATCTATATCAGCTGTGATATTGGAGATAATTGTGATTCAGATACAAGTTTATTCTCTAAAAAGAATGATTTCACAAAAAAACTTTCTACAGTTTTAGGAAATTATGTAAAGAATGAACTTAAACCTGTCATAATAGATAGTCCTACAAAGGTAGCAGATGATGTTTTTGGTACTTCAAAGACATTTACATATATAGGAGCTGCATTTGGAGAATATGGTTCATCCAGAAATACATTTGCATGGAATTATGATAGTACTGCAAATCCTAAGGATCCAGATAATCCAAAGGAGCCACTTGATCCGGCAAATGGTATGTTATATTTTACAAGATCACAGCCTTCAAAATATCTTCCAATCAATGGTGCAGATGTTGAAGCAGATAAGTGGATCAGAGTTGAGTATGATGGAAAAGAATATAATGCTGCTAAGATTCTTACTGTAAAAGCAGATGGAGGAAATCAGCCAATAACTGATAAGGTTATGGAAGGCCTTGGTTCAAAAGTAAATGTAACAGAAGTAGGTGGAACAACTACTTATTCTGCTCAGAGAATATATGCAGGTGTTGATGTAGGAGAAGAGGAACTTATAGAAGAGGATCCGGATGATCCGTATGATATTTATAATCCAATAAGTACGTTAACTGGTGAGAAGGCTAATCTTACAATTACAGCTGAATTTACAGGGAATGATGATGCATCTTATAATCCTACAGTTGATGTAAGACTTTATCTTCTTGATAATAATCGTAATATTGTAACTTCAGATCTTAGCATAGCTGGAGATACAAATAAGTTATCTTATGATGCAGCTAAACATGCTTATATAATTACTTTAAATAAATCTAATCCAAGTATAACTCTTTCTGATATTCCTGTAGAATATATTTATTCTATAGTTACTACAAAAGATGATATTTCGGATTCTGATACTTATGATGTAGAGGATAATAAAGCATATATAACATATAAGACACTTGCAGCTGGCGATAATGCTGTTAATCTTAAATATGCATATATGTTAGACCGTGGTATTATTCAATATGGTGTTCAGTATGATACTGATGTAATTGAGCCAGGGGTAAGATATTTCTATTTTGCACTTTTTGATGATCCACAAGGTGAATTAAGAACACCGGGATACAATGTCAGAGAAGCTAGACTCGGTAATGGTGGAAAAGATTCAGAAGTATTTGAATGGGACGGACTTCCATACGGAAATTACTATGTTTTAGAAACTGATAGTAGTGGAAATGCTCTTAGTGGACATTTAGGTTCTCCTATGGTTTTAACTGTAGATTCGACACACAAAATTTTGGCTCCGTTACGTGTTTTAAATGGTAATGCTTTTGCATCTGATGTAAAGATTAGTTTTACGATTAACGAACTTGGAATTAATCCTGATAAGGTTCCGGCTTTCCAGTTTAAAATAAGACTTAGAGACGAAAGAGGGAAGCTTGTTAATGGTACTCTTCCGGCAGTTTTAACTAATGGAAGTACAGATACTAATATAAATATTACATTTAAAAATGGTGAAGCTGTTAGTACAATTGGTACCGAGGAAGTTGAAGCTATAGAGATTCCTTATCAGGCATATCTAACAATTACAATTCCGGATCAGTATAGATATAAGATTACTGAAGTTAATCCAGTTAAGCAGTTTCCTAAGGATAACCTTCATTATAGATATAATGCAGGAAATTTTAACGATTATATTTTAGCTGAAACAGCTAATGCTGAATACGTATTTGAGAATGATTATATAGAATCTTATGGATCAGCTTTATTTTATGCATATAAGATATATCAGCAGCATCCGGACTTTGTCATTCATGATGAAATCTTATATGATGCTAAGAATGATGCTAAGAACTTCAAGAATGTTACTCTTGAAGATTATGATCTTATAATTTTTGAAGGAAATCTTGAATCTGTTTTATTAGCAACCGGAAAAGGTACTCAGCCGGATGATTATAATACATTAAGAACTTATATGAAAAATAAGACAACAAATGGTTATTATAATCATATTATCTATGCTTCAAATTTAGCTCCAGAAGATGGTAAAGGTGGTTATACATTTGACGGTGCTGAAAACTTTATGGAATTCTATAATTCTCTTATGATTAAAACGGACGTTCCTAATGGTCAGTATTCTGTTCTGTTAACAAGTCCAAAAGAGATGAAGGAAATTCTTGTTACAAATCCTTCAACTCAGAGTGTTGATGAAATTGCTGAATTAATCAATAAAGGAAGATATAGATTTAGTGGCGGAAAGGCTGATGTAACTAATAGTTACAGAGTACTTGAGATTCAGCCATGTTATCCGATTGATCTTCAGCTTGCTGCAACATTAAAGAGAAATAAAAAGAATGATGATTCTGAATGGGTTTATGAAAAAAGAAGAACAAACAGCAGTGGATATTATTACTTAGATTATGATAATGTCTTAAATGGTTATACTACAGATGAAATAGATGATCTTTCTTCAGATTACACTTATGTTGAGGAAGAATATGAAGAAGGATTAGGAACATTCCATACAGGTATTGTAGAAAGTCCAGGACATATTGAGTATCCTGCGGGAACTGTTTTTTATGTAGGACCTAATACAACAAATCATTATAATGATACAAAAATTGGTTCATTGACAGTTGATGGAGTAACATATGATAAGTATCAATTAAATGGTTCTGCATGGTGTGATAATATTTATTTTGAAACTGAAGTAGAAGATACAGTTACAAAGAAAGGAATAGTAAAAAAGCTTACCGGAACCAGTTCTGTAGATTATTATGATTGGGAAGTTTCACCGGCTAAGATACTTCATATATTAAAACAGTCTGAAAAATTTAAAGACTTTGAGATTGATAATATTGAAGTAGTTCATATGTCAACAGAGGAGTTTGTATGTAGTAAAGAATCTCTTCTTGATAATTATGATATGGTCTATATTGGTGGTAATAATTCTGCTATTAAGGATTTGAATTTCTTTGTAGCAAATTCTACGGGAGCTAATTCGGGTAATCATAACATAGGTGGTGTTGATGGAGCTACATATTATAATATGTATTTCCATAATGGTGATTTGTTTAAGTATAGTCAGTATGTAAAGGGCTATGAGAATAATTCATACGGTGTTCAGCTTGGTAACGATCTTACATTATCCAAGTATGAAGAATTATTAAACTATGCTAATAATGATATGCCGATTATTGTAAGTTCAACACTTGCAAAAGCATTTAATTCTTCTAATGGAAGCTATGAAAAACACCAGATAGACCCAGATTCAAGAATGTATTTACTTCTTAATACAATCAAGAGCTATGACAGTGTAGGTTTTGGTGTTAATACTATATCAACAGTAGCAACAGATGTTGGTGAGCTTGATGGTGTTGACTATGTTCCGGATAGTCATACGCTTTATAGTGGATTTATAACGTTATATAATAAAGATGCAGAAGTAACTATAAAGAATCTGATTGATAATCATGGTTCAAGACCAAAGTATCAGATTACATATGCACCAACAATTTATAACTTATATGATAAAAGTACAACATTAACAACAAGAGATCTCAATTTTGAATTTTCAATTCAGAATGTTGATGATCTTATAAAAGCTGGTCATGAGTTTACTGCATATTTGTATCTTGATGATAATGGTGACAGTAGATTCGATGTTGATAAAGAAGAAGTGGATTCTAAACCAGGACAATTAGGAAAAGCAGAGCATACCGTTCCTGATGACTTCTTTGGATCAGTATATTTACAGTTAACTATTGCTGATAAGTATACAGGTAAAAATGGAAAACAATATGAGCAGAGGTCTTCTCAAAGATTCCTTTGCAAGATAGATCCTCCAAGTGGTGATAAGGATAGGATTAATATCTTACAGATTCTTCCTGATGGTGGTCAGTTGCTTAATGGTTTAAAAGCAACTAAGGGATCGCAGCTTGATACATTGTTTTTCTGTACAGAATGTCAGCTTTGCGGTGGTATTCTTGAAGGAGGTACAAGAGCAGGTGGTAATGGTATAGATAATGCCAGCTTATTTAAGAGAGATGGTTCCGGTAAGCTTGAACCGGCTCTTGGTGATGATACTATAAAAACATTGATGGGCGGAAGTGTTAGTGATGTTGAGACTATAAAGAATAATATTCAAACATATGAGCGTGCTAATGGCGATACATCTTATACGCTTTTAGTTAATGGTCTTGGAGCTCAT
>OMSZ01000156.1 GCA_900313855.1 uncultured Eubacteriales bacterium | reverse complement strand
TACTTAAGTGCTAATTTAAATTCCAGATTGTAATACTAAATTCCGCATAAGCTGACTTTACCTCCGCACATATTTCCGATATACTACATAGGCTGCTGATTACCTAGCCTGTGCCGGAATTGGAGGAAAAAATGAGTACTCAAAAAGGTAATCAGAAACATCTGACACTGTCAGATAGAATTAACATTGAAAAAGGGTTAAATAACAGTGATTCCTTTGCAACTATTGCCCAAGTAGTGCATAAGGATCCAACAACCATATCAAAGGAAGTAAGGAAACATTCCAAGGTTAAGGAATACAAAGGCTATGGAAACACTCCCTGTGTAGCAAATGCTGATATACACTCCAGATGCAATCTTAAGCATGTCTGTGGTGATATGGATTGTGATAAATTCTGTAGACAATGCCGTAATCATAGATGCAGTGATGTTTGCGGGAGTTATCAACCAATGCAGTGTCCAAACTTAAAGAAAGCTCCATATGTATGTAACGGCTGCGGGAAACGTGTCAATTGTATGATGGAGAAGAAAATATATTCTTCAAAGTATGCGAATGACTGCTACCTTGAAACACTCAGTTCCAGTAGAGAAGGTATTAATCAGACACCTGAAAACATTCAGAAAATGAATGATATTCTTACTCCACTTATCAAAAAGGGACAGTCTATATCTCACATTTATGCAACTAATGCGGAGGAATTAGGATGTTCAAAACGAACAACATATACATATATAGATGCTGGTGTCTTTGATGTAAAGAACATTGACTTAAGGCGGAAAGTAAAATACAAAAAACGAAAGACCCCTACTAATACCAGTGCAAAAAGCCGTACTTATCGCATTGATCATAACTACGAAGATTTTCAAAAGCGAATCGAGAAAGATCCTGATGTAAGCATCGTAGAAATGGATTGTGTAGAAGGTAATTCAGATGGTCATAAAGTTCTTCTGACACTTACTTTTCGTAAGACTACACTTATGCTGATATTCCTTATGAAAAGTCAGACGCAGGAAGAAGTTATCAAGGTCTTTTCATTTTTGGAGGATGAACTTGGTACAGAGCTTTTCAGCAAACTCTTCGAAATCATCCTTACAGATGGCGGAAGTGAGTTTGCAGACCGTACAGGATTGGAAACTTCGAACGATGGTAAAACTAAGAGAACTACCATTTATTATTGTGATCCCTATTCTTTCTGGCAGAAAGGCTGCTGCGAAAAGAACCATGAATACATAAGATATGTACGTAAAAAGGGATCATCCTTTGATGATTTGAATCAGGAAAAGGTCACGCTTCTTGCCAATCATATCAATAGTACAAAAAGAGACAGTCTGAACATGCATTGCCCATTCGAACTGTCTCAGTTGCTCCTGGATGAACAGCTCTTATCTGTGATGGGATATAAACTCATCGCTCCAGATGATGTTATGCTGACACCAGAATTATTAAAATAAAATAGTTGTGCACAGGCAGGTATTTCGCACTTTGAATTTGCAAAAGTTAATTCAGGTATGCGGAACTTAGTCTCGCACACTAAGTCCGGATGCCTTTTTGGCATACTCAAAACATAGAAAAAACTGCTCTGTTGATGCCATTATAACGGAAAACAGATGCTTTTTAAAGTAAAAAAAACGGATTTTAGTCCCGCATAATCACTGGACTTATAGGAATGCGGAATTAAATTCCGCATTCAAGTCAATAGAGAAAATAATGGTAACTCATATAAAAAACGGCAGCCCTGAAAAGAGGAGCTGCCGTAAGACTTAAGGGACTAGCATGCAACAATTATAATCTGAAATTACAGTAATAATTATAATTATTACTGTAATTTCTTACACATTGGAATTGTCTTTAGCTTGTGGAGATTTGCAATATGCATACGGTCAATCTTTTCTTTTATCGCCGGATCATCACATTCTCCTGTCAGAACGTATTTATCAAGGACTGCGTAGGTGAAACCGATCTTGTCTTCATCTGAGTATCCGCATAGTCCGTCTGAAGGAGTCTTTTCAATGAGTCCGGCTATTGGGGAAAGAGCATTTATCGTATGACCGATCTGCTTAACCTCAGTTACGAGATAGTCGGATATAGGCGAGAAGTCTCCTGCGGCATCGCCGTACTTGGTGCTGTATCCGATATAATCCTCGGATCTGTTGCAGGTATTGGCAACTCGTCCGCCGCCTGGAAGTGTTGCTGCAACCGCATAAAGGGTAGTCATTCTGATCCTCGGCGGAATATTTATCTTTGTATCATTGGATAATTCTTTGATAGGTCTGTTCTCAGAACTTCCGGCAGCTGATGCGTTGGAAGGATCTCCGCTGGCAGCATCCAGCGGATTGACCGCAGCTAATAACTGCTCCTTTAATTTCTCAATCGGCTCGCCTACATTTACCATGATCGTATTGATGCCTAAGGTTTTAACAACAAGTTTAGAATCTTCGATATCAGGCTGCACGCCTGCCGGCATGAGAACGCCGTATACTCTTTCTTTTCCTAAGGCCTCTGCAAGAAGCGCAGCGACAATGGTGGAATCTTTCCCTCCGGAAATTCCTACTACTGCATTAGCTGAAGGACCGTTTTCTTCAAACCACTTTCTTATCCATTCTATTATATGTTCTTTTTCCTTTGCTGCGTCGAAATTGTATGACATATTATTTCTCCCTTCTATTCGTGATTCATTCTCCAGTCGATACATCTTTGCAGATACTCGACATATTCAGGATTCTTGCACATTCCTTTGCCCGGAGTATCCGAGATCTTAGCGACGTCCTGACCGTTGCACATGGTGGTCTTCATGACGATATTAAGCGGTGGTACACAGGTATCGTTGGAAAGATATGTTCCTATACCGAATGCTACCTTGATCCTTCCGTTAAAATGTCTGAATATCTTATCGGCTCTTTCAAAGTCAAGACCGTCGGAGAAGAGCAGGGTTTTAAGCTTCGGGTCGATGTTGAGCTCTTCGTAATGCGCGATCATTTTCTCGCCCCATTCTATCGGATCGCCCGAATCGTGGCGAACGCCGGCAAAAAGTGTGGCGTAGGTGAGTTGGAAGTCCTTTAAGAAGCAGTCGGTCGTGATTGCGTCTGTAAGAGCGGTTCCGTTAAGGATACCGTATTCCTTCACCCATGCGTCAAGGGCGTACCAGTTAGAGTATGCCGGATTGTGTTTGTGGTTACCCTGGCCGACACACATTATCCATTCGTGTGCCATTGTACCTACGGGGAGAAGGTTGAATTTCTTGGCAAGATACACGTTGCTGGTCCCGACAAAGTTGCTGGCGGAGTGATTGGTGTCGTTAAGATGTGAGAATTTCTCGACAACAAGCTCCTGAGCCTGTGCAGAAAGGCGGCGGCGCAGGCCGAATTCAGAGAAGGTGCCGGCATACCAGTGACCGTTCTTTAGGTTGTTGTATTTCTCATCAAGCTTTTCCTTAAAGCTTTCTATCAATTCATTATAATCATACTGCATTCTGAAGTAGACTTCGTTGACTATCGCGAGAGTCGGGATCTCATACATTGAGGTGTTAAGCCAGGTACCCTTTGTCTCGATGAAAAGACCGCATTCGGCATCGTCGGTTATCTCGAAATCCTCATATCTTGGTCTCCACAGTCTTAAGAAATCAACGTAAGAGCCCTTCATCCATTTGATCTTATCGATATATTCAAGCTCCTCCTCGGTAAATGTAAGAGTGCAGTAGGCCTTTATCTGATCTCGTATCTCATCAACCATTTCTTTGGTAAAATGTACGTCCTTGTTGCGGCATTTGAACGTCCATGTGGTCTTATAGCCCGGAAACTGGTGATATATTGCCTGTCCCATAGAGAATTTGTACAGATCGGTTTCTAATAGGCTTTTGATGATAGGTTCAAGTTTCATTATATTTTCCTCCGTTTGAATTTATCTGCGATTAATATTAAACGCAGTCAATTGCTGATGCTTTGTTGCGCTCGAATAGGTATCACAAGTCTTAAATTATTTCCATCTGACAAGTTTTCATTGCTTCAAGCGCGGTGTTGTGGCTTTCAGGCGTTACACATGCGCAGCAGCTTTCTACAATCTTTACAGGGGTTTCCGGAAGAGTAGCTTTGACAAGCATTGCGTTGCTGATAACGCATATTCCCGTACATACCCCGCAGAAAAATATCTCGTCATAATCCTTGTCTGAAAGAGCTTTGGCAAGCTCTGTGCTTCCGAAGGTCGGCTTGTTGAAAATCCCGATGAGCCTTTTGTTATCAGCTGTTGTATATCTTTTAAGCTCAGGTATTATCTCCCATCCGTCGGTACCCTCTATACAATGAACAACCGGAAGCTTCTTTCCTTCCTGCGTATCAAGATAATTATCGTGGTGGGTATCTTTAGTAAAAGCGATGTCACCGTCGAATTCATCTACTAATTTCACAACATCAGGTACAATGTTACAGGCTTCCTTAGTGCCTAGAACGCCTGTTACGAAATCGTTCTGCATATCTACTACGATCAAAAGTTTGCTCATTTTTGAATACCTTCTTTCATAAATGTTTGGTATTGAATACCTTTATGGTATAGTATAGAGTATATTATATGTTTAAGCAAGTTGTATCTTTTGCTGTTAATTCGGATATGTCGATGAAAAGAGGATGAGAATGGAGTATACAAGTCTTAATACTTACTTAAAAGAACGCTTTGGGTGCAAGGTGTATAGGATTGCCATAAATGGCGGGTTTACCTGTCCAAACCGTGATGGGAGGATAGATACGAGGGGCTGCATATTCTGCTCCGGCTATGGTTCGGGGGATTTTGCTTTAGACGCCTCTTTCTCTGTTACGGAACAGATCGAGCGGGGAAAGGAAAAGGTTGCAGGGAAAATGCATGGAAAGGGCAAATACATAGCATATTTCCAGGCGTTTACCAATACATATGCACCGGTAAAACGATTAAGAAGCCTGTTCACGGAAGCAATTGATCATCCGGACATTGCGGTATTGTCGGTTGCAACAAGACCGGATTGTCTGCCGGAGGAGGTGCTTGATCTGCTTTCCGAATTAAATGAACGCAAACCGGTATGGGTGGAATTAGGACTTCAGACCATACATGAGAAAAGTGCGGAATATATTAGGCGGGGGTATCCTTTGCAGGTATATGATGAAGCGGTACGAAAGCTTCGGGAGAGGGATATCGAGGTAATAACGCATGTAATACTAGGACTGCCGGGAGAGACCAGGGAGGATATGCTTGAAACGGTACGGTATGTGTGCAAAGAACAAAAGGGTGTAATAGAACACGATAATTCAGACAATATCTCTCAACAGGAAATTGAAACTGATAAGAAGGATGGGTATCGCATACAGGGAATAAAGCTTTCCCTTCTCCATGTTATAGAGGGGACGGATCTGGCAAAGGATTATAAAATGGGAAAATTTCAGTGCATGTCGATGGAGGAGTATGTTGATCTTATAAGAGACTGCATAGCGATAATTCCTAAGGATGTGGTTATCCATAGAATGACCGGAGACGGAGCAAAGAAAACACTTGTAGCACCGCTTTGGAGCGCGGATAAAAAAAGAGTGCTCAATGCGATAAACAGAGCGCTGCAGGAATAAGCATATTGTGTTTGAGTTGCTTTGAAATTGATTTTGAAGTAAAATTGAAGTGGATTTTATTTTAGTATAATAGATCAGGAGATGGAGCGTAGGTTATGAATTTAAGTGAGCTTAAAGTCGGACAAAGTGCAGTAGTAAAAAATGTAGGCGGAGAAGGTGCGTTGCGCCAGCATTTTCTTGATATGGGAGTTATACCGGGAGTAGGGGTGACGGTGGTAAAGTTTGCACCGTTAGGAGATCCGGTTGAGATAAAGGTGCATGATTACGAGCTGACATTAAGAATGTCGGAAGCTGCGCAGATTGAGGTTGGCAACGTTTTGGAAAAAGGTGAGACTGATGATGGTCAAAGTCTTGTAAGAAGAGCTGTTAACGACATTAAGAATCTGCGGCGGGAAGAGCGTGAGACTTTGGATGAGCAGCAGGCAGACGACATAGACAATAAGGATGGGAAAAAGCTCTGTAAGAGAGAGCATGGCAAGTCTCCACATGGGAAGACGGAACATCCCGGTCTTGGTGAGGGAGGACGTTTTCATCCTAAGGGTAGCGGAGATCCTCTGCCGCAGGATACAGTTATAAGCTTTGCTTTGGTTGGTAATCAGAATAGTGGAAAGACAACGCTGTTTAACCAGCTTACGGGAAGTAACCAGCATGTGGGTAATTTCCCCGGGGTAACTGTCGACAGGAAGGATGGTGTTATAAAGGGTTATCCGAATACATTGGTAACCGATCTGCCCGGCATTTATTCAATGTCTCCTTACAGCAAGGAGGAGATCGTTTCACGTAATTTTGTTCTTAAAGAAAAACCTAAGGGTATTATCAATATAGTTGACGCAACCAATATAGAACGTAATCTGTATCTTACGATGCAGTTAATCGAGATGAATGTTCCTATGGTGGTTGCTCTTAATATGATGGATGAGGTCAGGGAAAACGGCGGCTCTGTTGATGTCAACAGGATGGAGGAAATGCTCGGAGTGCCGGTGGTTCCTATTTCTGCGGCTAAGAATCAGGGTGTGCATGAACTTGTTGAGCATGCGGTTCATGTTGCGTATTACCGGGAGAAGCCGTTAAGACAGGATTTTTGTGACGAAGAGGATAATGGCGGAGCGGTTCACAGATGTATACATGCAGTGATTCATCTTATTGAGGATCACGCAAGGGAAGCGAAGGTTCCTGTAAGATTTGCCGCATCTAAAGCTATTGAGGGCGATAATGACATTATTAACCTTTTGAAATTAGATGAAAATGAGCTTGAAACCATAGAGCACATAGTTTTGCAGATGGAGAAGGAGCGGGGACTTGATAAGAGCGCTGCTATTGCGGACATGCGGTTTTCGTTTATAGAAAAGGTGTGCAATGACTGTGTTGCGAAGGGAAGGGAGAGTAAGGAACGCAGAAGAAGTGAGAGAATAGACAAGGTGCTTACCGGCAGGTTTACCGCGATCCCGGCTTTTATAGGGATCATGTTTTTGGTGTTCTTCCTGACATTTAATGTGATAGGTGCCTTTCTTCAGGGGCTGCTTGAGAAGGGGATCGCTCTGCTTACAGACAATCTTACCGAGCTTATGACTACTGTAGGTGTGAATGAGGCATTGAGATCACTTATAGTTGACGGTATATTTGCGGGTGTAGGCAGCGTGCTTTCTTTTATGCCGATCATTGTGGTCATGTTCTTTTTCCTTTCGATATTAGAGGACAGCGGATATATTGCCAGAGTGGCATTTGTCATGGATAAATCGTTAAGGCGTATCGGTCTTTCGGGAAGAAGTATAGTTCCGATGCTTATAGGATTCGGCTGTACCGTACCCGCGGTTATGGCTACAAGAACAATGCCTAGTGAACGCGACAGAAGGATGACGATACTGTTAACTCCATTTATGAGCTGTTCGGCTAAACTTCCGATATATGCGTTTTTTGTAAATGAGTTCTTTCCTAAGCAGGGCGGCTTTGTAATGATAGGACTTTATCTGCTTGGAATAGTTATGGGTATAATAATTGCTTTGGTGTATAAGAAGACGCTGTTTCGTGGTGAGGCTGTGCCGTTTGTAATGGAGCTTCCTAATTACCGGATGCCGGGAGCCAAAAATGTTATACAGCTTCTTTGGGAAAAGGCAAAGGATTTTCTTCAGAGAGCATTTACTGTGATCCTGCTTGCAACGGTTGTCGTGTGGCTTTTGCAAAGCTTTGACCTGTCATTTAATCTGGTGGAGGATGCAGGGGACAGTATCCTTGCGATGGTTTCAAAGATAATAGCGCCTGTATTAAAGCCTATCGGTCTTGGTGACTGGAGGATATGTACAGCGCTGATATCAGGCTTTATGGCAAAGGAAAGTGTTGTTTCAACTTTGGAGATATTGTTTGATAACGGTGTGCAGACAGCGCTTAGTACGTTGTCAGCGGCATCGCTGCTTGTTTTCTCTTTGCTTTATACTCCGTGTATTGCTGCGATCACATCGATAAAGCGTGAGCTCGGTAATAAATGGGCAATTGCCGTTGTTATATGGCAGTGTGCTGTTGCGTGGATAGCTTCATTTATAGTCTATAATCTGTTTGGATTGTTATGATATTATTCATGGTGATGTTTCTTGTGTAAGCCGCTGTTTTATGTTATATTAATATGATGATATAAGTGTCAAAGGTCAAACTGCTTTTTGCTTGCGACGCGAAGCCGGTTCTTTGGTTCGCAAAAGCGGTTTGGATTAATTATACGTGAAAGGAATTATTATGTTTGATTTGTTGATGACAGGCTTTGTAGAATTAAAACGCAGGAGGTATGTTGGAAGAATTGCGGCAGCGCTGTCATTTATCTGTGCATTGTTAATGATGGTTATTATTAGCGGCGATGTATATGCAACAGAGAATACTGCTTCTGAGACTGTGTCCACAGACACAGGTACTGTTATAAACGAAGATACCGGTAATGAGGAAGGGTATGTTACATCGCAAAGAAATATCCGTAAT
>OMSZ01000116.1 GCA_900313855.1 uncultured Eubacteriales bacterium | reverse complement strand
GTGATGAGTTGTGGGAAGTTATTCTTGATAATGCCTTTGAAGCGGTATCTAACTCGATGAAATATGCGAAGTGCAGGCATATAGACATCAATCTGGTGATAATGAACAGGATGTTAAGGTGTAGTATTAAGGATGATGGAATCGGCTGCAAAGAGATAAATGACGGAATGGGTATATCCGGAATGAGGCAGAGAGTGAGAAAAGTAAACGGAACTTTGAGTTTTGAGACAGAGGCGGGATTTATGGTTACTATGTTGTTACCCATGTAATATAAAATGAGGAGGGTGAAATAATTGGAAAAGATTAAAGTTATAATAGCGGATGACAGCGATTTTGTTCGGGACGGAATGAAGATAATACTGGATGTAGATGAGGAATTTGAAGTGCTTGGTGTTGCCTCTACGGGAAAGCAGGCAATTGAAATAGCTGAAAAGTCGGCACCTGACATTTTTCTTATGGATATTCAGATGCCTGAGATGGACGGAATAGAGGCTACTAAGATAATAGTGGAAAGAGGCTTGGGAAAGGTTCTTATCCTCACTACCTTTGATGATGATGAGCTTGTTAAACAGGCGCTTGCAAGCGGTGCAAAGGGGTATCTTATCAAAAATCATACACCGGAACATTTAAAGCAGATGATAAAATCTGTATATTTTGGTTCCGGAGTTATGGATGAAAATGTATTAGAATCACTGACATCAGGGAGTGAGAACAAGGTTAATGAGTCGGGGGCTTATGGATTTGATGCCTCGGATTATACTGACAGGGAAATGGAAATAATCAAAGCTGTGGCGGAGGGGTTATCTAATAAGGAAATTGCCGCCAAACTTTTCATTTCTGAGGGTACGGTTAAGAATTATATAACCGGTATTCTTTCAAAAGAAGGTCTTTCTCACAGAACGGCTCTTGCAGTGTATTATCTTACAGGTAAGAAATGAAAGAATCTGTCACAACATATGGTTGATAACTGATACGAATGCCCCTCATCCGCCATTCGGGCACCTTCCCTAAGGGTGAAGGCATAAATTGACTTTATGTTGTGGCAGAACAAAAAAATATAGGAAAATAGGGCGTTGCAACGGCTTTTAACAGCATTGTTAAGAGCCGTTGACACATTGTTAAGGCAGGTTGGTAGATTATTAATGGCAGAAATTATACTATGGTCTCATCAAATCACAGGAGGAAAATCAGATGAGATTGGTAAAAGATTTTTTAAGTAATTTAAGTCCGTTTAACAACCGGGAGGATATGCCGGCAGTCCTTTACATTATTAAGAAGGTTCTGGCTTTTGTTCTGATCTATTTTGTTTCGGCAGTAATAGGAGAGGCTGTTGTGATAGCAATACTTACCGGAATGGGATATGATCCGCTGCATGGTGATATGCCGGGTTTTATGGCGGCATGGATGCTGCAATATTATGGATTTGTCTGTTTTATTCTGGTGACAGTGCTTTATTGCAAAGTGATCGAAAAGCAGCCTGTTAAAGATTTTTTCAAGGGAAGGGTTCTTGATTATCTGTGGGGTTGTCTTATTGCAATAGTACTCTTGGCGGCAATAATATGTGTCTCACTCATATCCGGATCGATCTCATTTACAGGGATAAGTGCAAATGTCAGCATTTTAAGTCTTCTTTTGTATTTTTTTGGCTTCGTTATTCAAAGTGCAGCAGAAGAGGTGATGTGCAGAGGTTTTCTGCTCAATTCCCTTAAAAAGCGGGTTAATGTGCCTATGGCAGTTATTGTAAGTTCTGCCGCATTTGCGGTTCCCCATCTCAGCTCAATCCTCTCATGCGAGTCAAAATACGCAGTGGTTGGGATTATTAATCTGTTTTTGGTATCATTTATCTTTTCCGTACTTGTTCTTAAGAGAGAAAATATATGGATCTCATGCGGTCTGCATTTCGCATGGAACTATGTGTTGAACAGTATTATGGGACTTACTGTAAGCGGGAGCGACAATATCTCGGAAGGACCATTGGCTTTCAAAGTAAATGAAGGCAGCCTGCTTAACGGCGGTGCTTACGGAATAGAGGCAAGTATCATCACAACGGTAGTTTTAGGGGTGGCATTGGTGCTCATATCTGTTATAATGAAGAAGAAAGGCGGGGAGAAAGATGGAGTTCAATAATAAATTATATAATCTAAGAAAACAGAAGGGTTTATCCCAGGAAGAGCTTGCGAGCAGACTTAATGTATCAAGACAGACGGTCTCGAAATGGGAGGTTGGCGAATCGACACCGGACATGGAAAAGCTTGCAGCAATCAGCGAACTGTTCGAGGTGTCCTTAGATGAACTGGTGCTTGATAAAAAGCCGAAGTAGCAGGAGATAGTCACCGAACAGATCGTGAAATCTGAATTATACAGTGATATTAAGGAGAATGTACTGACTGACGATAATAAAAAGAAGGCTAAAAAGTGGCTTAAAATAGCGGCGATTATTTTCGGTATTATGCTTGCCATAGATATGATATCATTTGTTATCTATGTTATTGTGTACGGGCTGCCACAGTAGAATAGGATTATAATTGGAGATTGTGTTATTCTGCACTGACGGAATAAGTGGAAATGCCCATACAGAGCATATATCAAGAGTTGTTGAGTTGGATGATTTGTTTGAATAGAAGTTTTTTAAGCCTCCACCAATTAAGGTGGGGGCTTTGCGTTGCACTTTTGGGCGAACGCATGATATTGACATTATGGTTTTGGATAAATATAATAATTTGAAGTGATTTATAGATAAATCAATTTTCCGGATGAGTAAGGCTCCGGACAAAAAAGATAACGTGGGGAATTTGATATGTTGATGGATATGATCCGGCGTCATTTTGTGACTGTTTTTCTAATAATTCTTTTCAGCATCATACTTTGGCCAAGAAAAAAATTCAAAAATACAGATAACAGGTTTTTCTGGATAACTGTAATCAGCTGCTTTATTCTTGTGCTAGAGGATGTTCTTGAGATTATTGCTTCGAAAGATCCTTCCATGAGATTTTTCAGAATACTTTTTTCTGTCATCGGATATAATTTTAGGACAAATGCTGTACTGGGGCTTTTGTTCGTGATTGTGAAGCCGGAAAAAAGAAAGCCATATTTGTGGATTCCTGCTATAATTAATCTATTGGTTTGCTGCACAGCCTTTTTTTCT
>OMSZ01000043.1 GCA_900313855.1 uncultured Eubacteriales bacterium | reverse complement strand
TTGAATGATAATTATCCTCTGCCTCGGCATTAAGCTCTCTGACCTTCTGCGTGGTTCCGTCAGCAAGAGTTACCTCTATTTCATCCTTATATCTTGGCATTGTATTACGAATGAAAAGCTCAGTTCCCTGAATCTGATTGTTATCACCCATACCGTAACCGGCCTTCTCCCAGTCAAGCACCGTCATTTTACTGCCATCAGCAAGCTCTATCTCCTTATTAGGACAAAGAACATCATTGATCTTAGTAACCACGCCGTGTACAAGCTGATCAAACTGGGCAATGATATTGTTAACTGTATATGGTTCAAGGTAGGTATTATAATAATCCCTCTCCTTGGAGAATTCAGCGTATTCTGTCTGATAATTATTATAATCCGCCTGGTAATCAGCCACTGCCTGATTATATTCGGCGTCGGTTGCAAAATCCGCTCTTGCCGGTCTTCCGGGAACCTCCGGAGCAACAGGTATATCTGTATAATTAGCCACCCAATCGCCACGTGACATTATGATACCTTTAAGAGAACCGACATCCGTTCCCGCATCAGCATCGGGAACTCTCATAAGATTGAAAAGATCCGCCTGATCATCCTTCCAGATCGGTACATAATATTCACACGAATCGCTTGCCGGTCTTACATCCAGCTCATAAACTCTGTCCATGCTGACAAGACATCTGTTTTCTATATAAACATCCACGCCGTGATCGGCATTTTCACGATAACTTAGAGAAACAAGACCACCAAGCTTATCAAGCGCCGCGTCTCTCTGATCCCTGTAATCATTCGCGCTTTCCACGCCGGCAGCCTCAACCTTGGTTATTGTATAATTAAGATCATATATCTCGTTGGCCAGCTTATTGATCTGGTCAACCTGATCCTTTATTTCCGTATTAAGATTCTTCTGGTATGTAGTTAACTGTTTGAATATCTCGTTAGCCTGTTCGGTAAATGTTACCGCACTCGCTATGTATGAGCTTCTTGTAACAATACTGTTAGACTCCTTTTGAAGCTCCTGAGCAGATGACCAGAGGTTTTGCATATAAGTTCTGAAATCACTGCTCTCCAATTCACCGAAGAAATTCTCCACCTCTGAGACAACATCGTATTTGGACTGGTAGAACTGCTCCCTTCCAAGCTCATTACGATAGGCTTTATCAATAAAACGGTCTCTTATAAGTCTTACATCAGCAATCCTGGTACCGAGGCCCTCCTGTTTCTTTCCTATCGGCGTATTACCGATATTAGTATAAGAAAGATCGGTCAGAAGCACCTGTTGTCTCGAATAGCCTTCAGTTCCCGCATTGGTTATATTATGTGCAGTTGTATTAAGTGCGTACTGGTGTGTCTGCATTCCGGACGCGCCCACATAGAAATTACCCAATGTAGTAGCCATAACCGTCTCTCCTTTCTACTGTTTTGTATCAAACGATGATCTCTTACTTCCAAGCGTCGCTCCGCTGTATGCGGCACCGCTATAATTAGCTGTTTCAGGTGCCTGATTAAGCGACTGAATAAGATTGATCGAATATTCCGTCATTTCCAAAGCTTCCTTCAAAAGCTCCTGATTATGAAGATTGACCTGTTTAAGCTCTTCCACCTGCTTGAGCATTTTATCCTTAATAACAATTAAAGGATGCTGAAATTCCGGCTGTTTCTCCATCGCACTAATGATTTCCGAAACAGTAATGGTCTTAGCATCCCTTCCTAATACTGTTGCAATCTCCGTAAGTGCTTTGTCTCTTCTGTGAGACACAGCTGTAATATCATCCACAATCTTCTGCTCTTTCGCATTAGCATCTGCAAGACGCTTAAGGTCATTCGCAACGATCACAGAGGTTTTCTCCATAGACTCCTTTTTCAGAGCCTCATAAAGATTACTCTCCTCCTCTAAGACCGTAATAAGATTCTCTATTAAGCTGGCCATTTGCTTCTCCTTATCCGATCAGATTAAATGATCCATTCAAATAGACTTTGCGGCAAAAGCAGCAACAAGCTTGTCAGCAAAGCTTTCAGGACTTACCTCATAAGTTCCGTTAGCTATCTTCGCAGAAAGCTCCTGCACCTTATCCTCTCTTATATCAGGAACATTCTTAAGCGCATTCTTTGCTACCTGCATATCCTTGCCGACATTAGAAAATGATACCTTATCTAATGTAGATGTTGCACCGATCGCACCGGTATTATAACCTTTTGAAATTTTTGAAGTCCCGTAAATCTGGGAAATCTGGTTGTATGCTCCAACTCTCATGGTTACACCTTCCTCCTTGATACCTGCCGTTTTAAAGCAGATATTATAATCCATAATTTATAAACTCATTAATTATATCGGAAGATTTTCGGAAATAATTAGAGTTTATTGAAAATTTGTTGGATTACTTGTCAAGGAAGCGCATTCTTGCAGCTTCTCTGTGCTTTCTCGCAACCACAGAATCATTAACACTGTACATATCGTCAACCTTTCCTAAAAGATTGTCCTTACATTTCTGGCAAAGTCTTCCCGAACGGATCATGGCACCGCAGCTCTCGCAGTCAATACCGACTCCCGACTTCTCCGAGAACGAAAGTCTCTCTTCTCTTATCCATCTTTGTATCTGCTTAGCAGTAACATCATTAGCCTCAGCCACCTGAGTAATACCGTCAGCAGGATTCTCTTCTATGTATCGCTTAACCTCCTGAAATTTCTCTTCAAGCTTTTCCTTGCATGCCTGACAGATATTCGGTCCTGTCAGATAATTAAATAATCTCTTGCACTGTCTACAGGTTCTAACCTCCATAAGTTCATCCTCCTATCCTGAATAACCTCTTCCAATGGCCAGACTTGAACAGAACACTTTATTAATGCCATAGTCCATAAGTACCTTCGTACAAGCCTCCATTGTTGCACCACTGGTATAAATGTCATCCACCAATAATACTGTATCTAATTTTACATCATTTTTACCGATTTTGAAAGCATTATTTAGATTTTTCAAACGTTCGGTATCATTTAATTCCTTTTGAGGATCCGTATCCGCAGCCCGTTCAATAAAATCGGGAAAAACCTTAATGCCAAGCGCCTTTCCAAGCTCTGCCGCAATAAGCTCTGCCTGATTGTATCCACGCTTTTTTCGTTTATGCCTGTGCACCGGTACCGGAACTATTCCATCTATATCAAGCCTCTTAAGCTCATCACCATGCCGCTTCATAATACAATCAGCAAAGAAACCGGCATAGCTTCTCTGATTCTTATACTTAAAATCATATATCGAATCCTTTATCCTTCCCTCATAGCAAAGCGCGGGATAGCATCTCTCAAAGCTTTTCGGGATCCTTGTGCAGTCGCTGCAGTATTCTTTGGTTTCATCCTCGATCATTTTCCCGCATTTAAGACATACCGGCTCCTTCACCCATACCAATTCCTTCTCGCATCCGCTGCACATCCCACTTTCTCCAAAGCTCCTTATATTCCCGCACAAAGGGCACCTCTTTGGATATAATATATCAAGCAGAATGCTGTTTCCCATATATCAGTCCACCTTTCTTCTATATATCAACACTATACTTAAAGCTTCTCTCCAAACTCCTTAAGCCTTAAATCCAAGGAAGAATATCTCTTCTGTTCATTATTGTTTTTTA
>OMSZ01000120.1 GCA_900313855.1 uncultured Eubacteriales bacterium | reverse complement strand
TTAAGAAGTGCCATAAGATGGTCGCTTGATGCCTGAACCTTTGACAGATAGTTTCTGACTGCAACAGGATCAGTTGCGTTGTTATAATTTTGCCGTCAAATCAAAATCTTTACAAAGGTTTCCTTTACATATAAGTTGTGTTTAGTGTTCAAACGTATAAGCAAATTGCTTATATTGACTGCGGATAGGAACAGCTTGACAGGTAATAATAGTGATTGCTACAATAAAATAATCAGAAATTGAGTATTTAGTTAATAACGTGAAGCGAAGGGATGTGTGGGGTTGATATACAGGTTAAATGTTCCTTATGTTGAAAAGGATCAGGCAAAAGCATTAGGGGCAAAATGGAATTTTAGTGAAAAATACTGGTATTATGACGGCGAGCTTCCTGACGGACTTAGAAGATGGTACAGGGATAATGATGAAACATCCATAACGGAATCACTTAAAGCTTCCAAAGGGGAAAACGGGTCAAGTCATACGGCTGCAGACGGCGCTGTTAATGCAGGAGAAGAAGATGATCTTTATAAGACAGTCTCTGAAGTTAATGAGATGATATATAATAATTTTGAAGCTACCACGGAGTTTCAGATGATCATGGTCAAAGGCGAGGTAACTAATTACAGCGGTCATCGGGGAAGGAATTATTACTTTGCTATCAAGGATAAATCAGCTCTTCTGCCATGTTTTATGTGGGAGGATACAGCTAACGCTGTACTTAAGTTTGAATTAGAACAGGGACAGCAGGTAGCAATAATAGGAAGACTTGATTATTATATGGCAGGTGGAAAATGTCAGCTTATGGTAAGACAGATAGCTAACATAGGCGACGGTGCGGCAAATCTTGCCTATCTTAAGCTGAAAGCAAAGTTAGAAGCGGAGGGTCTTTTTGATCCGGAGCATAAGAAAGCAATTCCTAAGTATCCTGAGAATGTAGGTATAATCACATCAAAGGACGGACAGGCGATCAAGGATATCTGTAAGGTTGCCGGTAAGAGAAATCCCTATGTTCAGCTTATTTTATACCATGTGAATGTTCAGGGAAAGAACGCGGTAAGCACGATCGTTGAAGGTATCAAATATATGGATGCTTTAGGTCTTGATACGCTCATTGTAGGTCGTGGCGGCGGTAGCGACGAGGAACTTATGTCGTATAATGATGAGCTGATCGCGCGAGCTGTATTTGAGGCGAAAACACCGATCATCTCAGCCGTTGGGCACGAGGGGCACTGGACGCTTATAGATTATGTTTCGGATAAACGGGTTGCCACCCCATCTGAAGCGGCAGAGGAAGCAGTGCCTGATGTCATGGTTGATATATTAAGGGTTGAAAGACTTAAGAAAAGCATAGAAGTGAATATGTATAATCAGCTCAAGCAGAAAAGACTACTGTTATCTGCAAAGGTTGCGGTTCTTGAGAAAAACAGCCCGGAGAGAAGACTTAAGGAAAAAACAGACAGATTATCGTTGTTAACGGAACATTTACATGAGAATATAAGAAGGGCATTTGAACTTCGAACGCACAGATATGAGGTGCTGGTGGCGGGACTTCATGGATTGTCACCGACAGCAAAGCTGGTAAACGGTTTTGGCTACATTTCTCATGATAAAAAGCCGGTAACAAGTGTTAAGGAAATAAATGAAGGCGATATGTTAAAGATCAAGATACATGATGGTGAGATCTTGTCTGAGGTTAAAAAGTTAATTATCTAAAGTTATAGATAGAAAAGGAAAGGAGATATCCGCTCAAAGGTATTTGACCGGAGACTTAAGCTATGAGTAAGAAAGAGGATTTTAATGTAGACGAAGCCTTAGACAGGTTAGAGGAGATCAATAAAAAACTGTCGGACAAGGATATTGCGCTTGATGAATCTCTTGAGCTATATAAGGAAGGCACTATTCTTGCGGCAAAATGCAAGGAACATTTGGATGGGGTTGAAAAAACCCTTAAAACATTAAATGCTTAAGCTGTTAATTTTTTGCAAAAAGATAAGCGTAAGAGGTATAATATGAGCTTAGTGAAATTAATGACCTTTGGGTATAATGTGAGATAAATTGCGGCGGGTTTTCATAGGCTTATGCTAAGAGAGGCACTAATGCAGCATACATAGGGATTACTGTCTTCGGTTTTATTGCGTTCCTTTTTACAAGAATGTCGGTGTTTGAAGCGGCAACCATGATAT
>OMSZ01000122.1 GCA_900313855.1 uncultured Eubacteriales bacterium | reverse complement strand
TGTGATATGAAAAAAGTATTTAAAAGTCTATTAGCAGTAATACTGTTTGCAGTTATATTAGTTCCTTCAATCAGATCAAACGCGGCAGTTGCGCCATCTGCGCCAACCGGTTTAGGTTTATATGGACAGGATGGTTCCAAATTTGGTCTTAGGTGGGCTCTTGATCAGAATATTGTTATATGTGGAGTTAATAATCATTTTGGAT
The DNA here is from genome assembly GCA_900313855.1 of uncultured Eubacteriales bacterium. GTDB lineage: Bacteria > Bacillota > Clostridia > Lachnospirales > Lachnospiraceae > CAG-590. The sequence goes on along the minus strand of OMSZ01000122.1, from coordinate 1,918 downwards.
ATGAGGTTACTGTTACTACCATTAAGGGAAAGAAGATAGGCGTTTACGACAAGAACAGTATTGATAATGGCTATGATAGTGATTTTCAGTTTAAAGACAACAAAGCATATATGTTTATTACAAATTCGAAGATGGCTAAACAGGCTTTCAAATTCAAAGTAAGAGCATATGTATATGATGAAACAGGAGCAAAGTTATTCAGTGATTATTCAGCAGAAAAGATAATTGTTCCAAGAGCAAAGGTTACTAATCTTAAAGCAACATCACGTTCAACCGGAAGGATCACATGGAAGAAAATAAAAGGTGCCAAGAGCTATACTGTATATGTATCCTCTGACGGAGGGAATAAATATAAAAGACAGGGAACAACTAAGGGTACAACTTATACTGTAAAAGGCATGAAATTAAGCAAAGTATATCCGGTTTATGTTGTTGCTAACGGAATAAAGGTTAAGAAGAAAAAATACAATTCTACCAAGCCTGAGTTAAAGGAATCTAATACCGCAACGATCAAGATTTATTTAACCTATTAATGAAAAATAATACACAAAATAGAAGTTGCTGTTATCTATACAGCAACTTCTAGCAGTTTAAGGAGCAAAAAATGCAGAAAAAAATATTGATAATAATAGCATTATTATTGTTGATCCCATGTTATAAAGTTAGTGCTCAGGATTTTAATCTTGAAAGCGGAAAGAAAGTAAGCGGAACTTACGCTGCAGGAGAAGAAGAGTATAATTATTATTGTATTAAGGCTTCGTCTTCAGATTATATCGCAATTACGGTTAAGACCTCTGATAAGGGAAATCTTATTTTTGATATTTGTGATGAGAATAAGCAGGTTATTGCTTCTGAAATTACTGTTCCCAATAAAGAAACTGTATATCACAAAGCGGAAAAAGGAAAGACATATTATCTTAAGGTTAAGGGAACAGAGGGAGTTACTTATTCTGTTTCTTATAAAATGAAGAAATTGCCCGCTCTTAAATATGCAAAGAAATATAATTATATATTTACTAATGCATCAATAGCCGGCGAAAGTAATGCTGCATTATTTAAGATCAAAGCAAATTATGCGGGTATATTGCAATTTATGTTTGATACCGATAGAGAGGTAAATGTTAAGTATCTGGACAAAAACAAGAAAAAGCCGCTTTCGGGAACATTTATACTTTATGAACATGCATTTAGCGGGATAGGTACCAATGCAAACAGGACGGTTTACGCAAAGCTCTGGAATAATGATGGCAGCACTACAGGCGTAACCACACTTAAGGGCATCAAGTATCAGATTAGATCAGTTGGTACAGCTAACGGCAGTTCAAAGGGCAGAGCAAGAAATCTTATTAAGGGAAGATACGCAGAAACTTTAGTACCGGCTGGCAAGAGTATGTCTTCATGGTACAAATTTAAGGTTTCAAAGAAACAAAAAGTAAGCTTTACTGTAGAATCACGGATGCTTCAGAATCACGGTAAAAATCTTCAGTTATATATATGTAATTCCGATGGTAAGAAGATCAATACAAATCCGATAATTATAGATTCCATGACTACCGTAATATACAAAAAGAAATATAAAATGGAATATCCGGTTAAGACTTTCGGAACAACGGCAGAATTTCCTGAAGGAACTTATTATCTTAAAGTCGACAGTAAAACGAAGACCTCTTCAGGTTCATACAGAATTAAGTGGGAGTAGGATAATTGACTATTGACAAAAGAAACCTGATTTGTTAATATAATCAAGCGTGACAATTTAAAGTTGCGGAGTCCGACAGTTAATTGAGGATCTGTTGGACATATAATTGAATATTATTAATATATTCAGGCATGGAGAAGTACTCAAGTGGCTGAAGAGGCGCCCCTGCTAAGGGTGTAGGTCGTTTGCGCGGCGCGAGGGTTCAAATCCCTCCTTCTC
>OMSZ01000123.1 GCA_900313855.1 uncultured Eubacteriales bacterium | reverse complement strand
TATGGATCGAAGGTTTGAGAACCGATTCACTTATGCTTCCGGTTGCAAACTTTAGGGTGTCACAGCTTATTGCGGCGCTATGCGTGGTGGGGGCATCCATATATATCATAGTTAAAAGAATGAATGCGCGACAAGAGGTCTGATAACTGATCATAGTTTGTAGAAATGAAGCTTTCTGCAAAGTAGTAATAGCGGTTGGCGTGCCTGATAGGAGTTAAGAAAGAGTTTCACTTGAGAAACTCTTTTTTGATTTAGCGGGGGATTTCTCCGACTGAGTTAAAGCAAAAATAATCTGTCGGTGGAGCGCAGGTGGGGAATTTGAGATTGATCAGATTCTCCACTTTTTTATGTCTAAAAATAGGTTTTGAATAAAAATTCATTAGTATTGTATACAAATACATACGAAATATAAAAATATACCATATGTTCTGTTGACAAAAAATGCAAAACACAAGATGTTGTGGTTTTGGCGTCAAAAAACCGACAAAAAAACTGTCGATTTCTATACAAAATGCACAAAGGATTTGAAAAAATATTAGCTACTTTCACAAGAGTTTTATGTAAATTAATTCTTGCATTATGTAAATTATAGGGGTACAATAGTGCATGTAAGTGGTGAGAAGTGGTAGATGGTGGTAGATAGTGGTGGATCTGTTCCTTTTACCGGTATCACATACGGAAGATGAAAAGGAGGTGTTGATCTTGGCCAGAGGCTTGATGGGAGAATATAATCATACAGTTGATGCCAAGGGTAGAATGATCATACCTTCAAAGATGAGAGAACAGTTAGGAGTATCTTTCGTAGTTACAAAAGGAACAGATAAATGTCTGTTTGCCTATCCGAATGATGAATGGGAGATTTTCGAGAGTAAGCTAAGACAGCTTCCGATGACTAACAAGAAGGCAAGAGATTTTCAGCGTTACTTCATGGCAGGCGCTTCCGATTGCGAGGTTGATAACCAGGGAAGGATCCTGCTGCCGGCAACACTTCGAAGCTTTGCTAAGATTAACAAAGATGTTGTGATAGTCGGTATGGGACAACGCGCAGAGATCTGGAGCAAAGAAGTCTGGGATGAGCAGGTCGGCGGCGACGATGTATCATTTGATGATTTGGCAGAGGGAATCGAGGAGCTGGGATATGAAATCTGATCCCCGATCATAAGGAGGAGCAGAGAATGGATTTTTCCCACACATCGGTTTTACTTAACGAAACCATTGAAGGACTTAACATCAGAAAAGACGGCATCTATGTTGACGGAACATTAGGTGGCGGCGGACATGCATTTCATATATGTGATAAACTGTCTGATAAAGCAAGGTTCATAGGGATAGATCAGGATGCAGCTGCGATATCTGCGGCAAGCATCCGGCTATCTCCTTATATAGATAAGATACATTTGGACATTATAAGAAGCAATTATCAAAAAATCCCCCGGATCCTGCACGATTTAAACGTCAGTGGCGTGGATGGAATCGTGTTGGATTTGGGGGTATCCTCCTACCAATTAGATACACCGGAAAGAGGATTTTCATATAGAGAAGACGCGCCGCTTGACATGCGTATGGATCAGCGGCAGGAAATGACAGCAAAGGATATTGTCAATGATTATTCCGAGATGGAATTATACAGAGTAATAAGAGATTATGGCGAAGAGAAATTCGCTAAGAATATAGCGAAACATATAGTTAACGCAAGAAAGGAAAGGGTAATACAAACAACATTTGAACTTAATGAAATAATTAAGGCTGCTATACCAATTAGAGCTAGGTCTGCAGGAGGGCACCCTTCCAAAAGAACGTTTCAGGCTATCCGGATTGAATTAAACAGAGAGCTGACCATTCTCGAACAATCCCTTGACCAAATGATAGACCTGTTAAACCCAGGGGGCCGAATTTGCATAATTACGTTCCATTCTCTAGAAGATCGGATTGTAAAGAGGTGTTTTCGAACTAATGAAAATCCTTGTACATGCCCTCCCGACTTTCCTAAATGTGTATGTGGAAAGGTTTCAAAGGGAAGAGTGGTCACCAGGAAACCGATACTTCCATCAGAACAGGAAATGATTGATAACAGGCGGAGCAAGAGCGCAAAGCTTAGAATTTTTGAAAGACAATAATTGGTATTTATATAGATAAAAGAAAAATGTACGGATGAAAAGCGTATTTAGAAAAGGGGAATGAAAAGCGTGGACGAGAGAAACAGACAGTATTATTACATAGAGGGGAATGCGGCAAGGAAGCTTAATGAAGTACCTGCTATACAGGAAAGACCTGAGAGAAAGAAAGAACATAAGGTCAATCAGAAGATTCAGAAAAATGCAAAGAGAGCAAAGGCATTTGATCTTCAATATACAATAGCATTAATGGTAGCCACAACCATTCTTTTTGTTTCGTGCATTTCAATGTTAACCTTACAGGCGAATGTAACAGAGCAGAGAAGACAGATCGCAAACTTAGAAAGAAATCTTAATGCTCTTACAGATAATAATAATGAGACCTCCAAGAGATTAGAAAGCTCAGTTGATCTTACAAGGATCTACTATGTAGCAGTTAATGATCTTGGAATGGTATATCCCGGAAACGGACAGGTTATTTCTTATAAAGCAAGTAATCCTGACTATGTAAAGCAGTTTAAGGATATACCGACTGAGTAACATTAAGGTGATAAGATGGCCAAGAAGAGAAAAAAATTTCTCGCCAGAATGCAGGCAAAGCTGTTCTTTGTTACGGTAGCATTTACCGTACTGTTCATAGCCCTTATCGTGAGGATATTATATATCAATGAAAAAGACGGTAAACGCTATGAGAAGATCGTGTTGGCGCAGCAAAGCTATGACAGTATCGAGATACCGTTTAGAAGAGGAGATATTCTTGACAGGAACGGTACCCAGCTTGCAACAAGCGAGAAGGTGTACAATTTAATCATAGAGCCGAAAAATATTCTTCAAAGCGACAAGATTAAGGAAGCAACAACAGCCGCATTGAAGAAATATTTTAGTTTAACGGATGACCAGATTAACGAGGCCTTAAAGGACAGCGGTTCTCTGTATAAGAAAATGCTCAAGAAGCTTACCTATGATCAGATCAAGGATTTTAAGGATTTTACTACTGAGCATGCAAAGGACGAGGCAAAGGATGTCAGAGGCGTCTGGTTTGAAGATGAGTATGAAAGATATTACCCGTATGATTCATTGGCTTGTCATGCGATAGGCTTTACTGTAAGCGGTAATGTTGGACAGGGTGGAATCGAAGGCTACTACAATGATGAATTGAATGGTACCAACGGCAGAGAGTATGGTTATCTTACTCAGGATATGACATTAGAGAGAACAACTAAGCCGCCGATAAACGGTTACAATGTTGTTTCCACAATAGATGCAAATGCGCAGAATATCGTTGAGAAGAAGATCAACGCGTTCATGAAGGAGACGGGTGCAAAGAATGTATCGGTCTTAGTCATGGATCCGAATACGGCAGAGGTAATAGCTATGGCTAATTCTAACAGCTATAATTTGAATGAGCCGTATGAAGACAGCGCAATAGCATATCAGTTTGAGGCAAATGATGAAGGCGGAAGTGTTGAGAATCAGATAAAGGCATTATCAGAAGAAGAAAGATTAGATCACCTTAACCAGGCGTGGAGAAATTTCATTATCTCAGATGGATTTGAGCCGGGTTCGACATATAAGACATTTACCATTGCGGGAGCTATGGAAGACGGCGTGTTAAAGGGTGATGAAACATTCTTCTGCGGAGGACAGTTAGATGTAGCGGACTGGACCATCAAATGTCACAATCATCAGGGACATGGCCAGGTGAGTGTTGAGAATGCGCTTACGCAGTCGTGTAATGTAGCGCTCATGCAGATAGCCCAGGCAGAGGGAAGAAAGACCTTTGCGAAATATCAGGATGAGTTCGGTTTTGGGAATATCACACATGTGGATCTTTCGGGTGAAGCATCAGGACTTGTGTATTCAGAGGATAAATTAAATCCGGTTGAGCTTGCAACATCATCTTTCGGGCAGGGACTTACGGTAACCATGATGCAGATAGGAACAGCCTTCTGCTCGGTTATAAATGGCGGTAACTATTATGAGCCGCATCTTGTTAAACAGATCGTTGATGAGAATGGCGGAGTAATAAACAATATAGAGCCTACGATACTTAGAAAGACAGTATCGCCGGAAACTTCGGCTTTCATGTGCAAGGCACTTGAGGAGGTTGTAAGCAACGGTACGGCAAGAAAAGCTCAGGTTGAGGGATATACGATCGGAGGTAAGACGGGTACAGCCGAGAAGCTTCCTCGAGGTAATGGAAAGTATCTGCTTTCATTTATTGGTTTTGCACCTGTTGAGAATCCTCAGGTGGTCGTATATGTGACAGTTGATGAGCCTCATGTTGAGGATCAGGCAAGTTCGGGTCTTGGTACGATAATAGCTCATTCGGTATTTGAAGAGCTGCTTCCGTACATGAATATATATCAGACCAATGCAGAGAATAAGAGTGTTGGAGAGGATGTCGGAGACGAGACTGCAACTCCGATATTTGAAGGAGCGGTTCCTTCCGAACAGCTTTCGGAGGATCTGAATATCACGACAGAGACAACGGAAGGCACTGAGGGTACTGAAGGAGAGACAACAACAGAAGCCGGAGAAGAAGGTGCTGCCGGCAATGAGGGCGGCGCTGAAGGAGAAACAGGTGCCGGTGACGGCGGCTGAGTTTGGCATAATGGCGAAGGAATTAAGTTATACTTCGCGTACAAAACAGGATTAACAGAGTAGTTCGATATATAAAGGCATAGTCTATTTTTGGGAGAGATAGACTGTGCCCTATTGCTTGTTTATATTCATAAGAAATACTCTTTTGTAATACAATAAAGTAAATGATGACTTTGGAATATGTAATATGCCAAAAACATTTACCAAAAGAAAGATTTTTTTCTGCGCGATCATGCTTTCAATGGCATTTGTACTTCTTTTTGCAAGACTTTCGTATCTTATGATAGCAAGATCGCAATACTATATGGAAAGAGCAGAGGATCTTCATCAAAGACAGAGAAGCATAAAAGCAAAGCGCGGAATAATATATGACAGGAACGGTGTTGAGCTTGCGGGCAATAAACCGGTATGCTCTGTTTCGGTCATACATTCCCAGGTTGAGGATGAGGATGCCGTGGTTTCAGCTCTTTGCAGTATATTGAAGCTTCCGGAAGATGAGGTCAGAAAGAAGGTTTTGGCAAACACCATCCGTGAAAAGATCAAGAGCAATGTGGAAAAGGAAACTGCTGATAAGCTTCGGGATATGAATCTGGCCGGAATAATGATAGACGAGGATTACAAAAGGTATTATCCGTATGATTCGTTGGCGAGTAAGGTGCTCGGATTTACAGGCTCCGACAATCAGGGGATCGTGGGCCTTGAGGTGTCTTATGAGGATGTTCTATCCGGAACGCCCGGAAGTATTTTAACGCTTACCGATGCTCATGGAATAGAGTTGAAAAATGAGGTTGAAAGCAGATTAGAGCCGATACCCGGAGATAATCTTTATATTTCGATAGATGTCAATATACAGAAATATGCCGAACAGGCCGCGTCAAAGGTTTACAGGCAGAAACAGGCAAAACGCGTATCTGTTATATTGATGAATCCGCAAAACGGAGAGATTTATGCGATGGTCAACGTACCTGAATATAATCTCAATGAACCGTACAAATTAACAGGTGTTAAAGCCGAAGGAAAGTCGAATAAGAAAAAGCAGGATGCTCTTAATGCGATGTGGCGTAATTTCTGCATCAATGACACCTATGAACCGGGCTCTACATTTAAGACGGTAACTGCGACAGCAGCGCTTGAAGAAGGCGTTGTGAGTGTAAATGATAACTTCTTTTGTCCCGGATACAGAGTGGTGGAGGATAGAAAGATACGCTGCGCAAGAACAAGGGGACATGGTGCTGAAACATTCAGACAGGGTATCATGAACTCCTGCAATCCGGTATTTATTGATGTCGGAGCGCGGGTTGGCGTTGAAAAAATGTATGAAAACTACAGGAAGCTCGGGCTGTTTGAAAAAACCGGCGTTGATCTGCCGGGAGAAGCTAATTCGATCATGCACAAAAAAGAGGATGTCAAAGCTGTTGAGCTTGCAACAATGAGTTTTGGACAGTCATTTCAGATAACCCCGATGCAGCTGTTAAGGGCAATCAGTGCCATGATAAACGGCGGAAAGCTTATAACGCCGCATTTTGCGATGTATGTTACAGGCGAAGACGGGAATAAGAAGAAGGAATATGAATATCCGGAAAAAGCTGGCGTTATTAGGAAAGAAACCTCTGATACAATGAAGGAGCTGCTTGAAGCGGTTGTGGCTGAAGGCGGCGGCGCCAAAGGCAGGGTTGAGGGCTTTAGGGTAGGTGGCAAAACAGCAACCTCTGAAAAGCTTCCGCGAGGCAATGGCAAATATATTTCTTCATTTATGGGCTTTGCTCCGGTAGATAATCCTCAGATAATAGGGCTTATCATGATAGATGAACCGGTTGGCGTATACTACGGTGGAACGATCGCAGCTCCTGTAATGTCTGAGATATTTGAAAACATTCTTCCGTATCTCGGTATCAAAGCGGATTATTCGGAGGAAAAACTTAAAGAAACCATGACTACAATATATATTGAAGAAGGCGATTAAATTATTACAATATCTTGTAGATTTATGTTGATAAAAAATGTAAAAGGAATTATACTATAATCGCGGCTTTTATCAGCCTGTGATGTGATCATATAGTTGTATCAATGGTTATTAATATTATTACAAAAGGGTAGGAATAATTATGAAGTTTGATTTTAGTGTTTTGTTGCCAATATGTATTGCGTTTGGAATCAGTGTACTGATATGTCCGGTTATGATTCCTTTTCTTAAAAAATTAAAGTTCGGACAGTTTGTTAGAGACGATGGTCCCGAATCACATCTTAAGAAATCCGGAACACCTACGATGGGTGGCCTTATTATTCTTTGCAGTATAGTATTGACTTCTGTATTTTATATCAAAAGTTATCCTAAGATCGTGCCTATTCTTTTTGTGACTTTAGGCTTTGGGCTTGTGGGATTTCTTGATGATTATATCAAGGTTGTAATGAAAAGATCGATGGGACTTCGTGCATGGCAGAAGATGGTTGGACAGTTTTTGGTATGTGCGGTTTTTGCTTATTATCTTGCTAATTATACGGATGTCGGAACGGCAGTGATAATTCCGTTTACACATGGAGCAACGTGGGAGATGGGATTTCTCTTTTATCCTTTTCTGTTTTTTGTAGTTATAGGAACGGTTAACGGGACGAATTTTACTGACGGACTTGACGGGCTTTTGTCATCGATCACGGTGCTTACGGGAACATTTTTTACTGTTGTAGCAATCGGAATGAATGCGGGTATTTCGCCGATAACCTGTTCGGCGGTCGGCGCGCTTTTGGGATTTCTTGTCTACAATGTTTATCCTGCAAAGGTGTTTATGGGTGATACCGGTTCCCTTGCTCTTGGAGGTTTGGTTGCCTCAACGGCGGTTATGTTAAGAATGCCGATATATATCGTAATTGTCGGCTTTATATATCTTTTGGAGGTTGTGTCAGTTATAATACAGGTTCTTTATTTCAAGAAGACCGGAAAGAGAGTTTTTAAGATGGCACCAATCCATCATCATTTTGAGCTTTCCGGATGGCCTGAGACAAAGGTTGTCGCAATATTTGCGATCGTTACAACAATACTTTGTCTTGTTGGACTGCTGGCACTGTAATATCAGAATAAATGGAGGAAGTCATGGAATTTCAGAAGAAAGTACTTATTGCAGGCGCTGGAAGAAGTGGAATAGGTTCAGCACGCCTTTTGCAGAAAAACGGAGCAGAGATCATTTTTTATGATGGCAAGACTGATGTGGATGTAGAAAAACTGCTTTCACAGTTAGAGGACAGAGAACATGTTGGAGTTGTTCTCGGTGATATCAATGATGCTATTTTAAGTGATGTTGAACTGATGATATTAAGTCCGGGTATTTCTATAGAATCTGAAATCGTTTCTAAGGTCAGAGAATATGATATTCCTGTATGGGGCGAGGTTGAGCTTGCTTACAGATTAGGCGCAGGACATCTTGCGGCGATCACGGGAACTAATGGCAAGACAACAACTACTTCTCTTGTCGGAGAGATATTTAAGGCGCATACAGATAACAGCTATACGGTTGGTAATATCGGTATCCCGTATACCGGGGCTGCGGATAAGATGAATGATGATTCCTACATTGCGTTAGAGGTTTCTTCCTTCCAGTTAGAGTCGATTGAGGAATTCCATCCTCATGTAAGCGCAGTACTTAATGTTACGCCGGATCATTTAGACCGCCATCATACGATGGAAAATTATGCTTCGGTTAAGCTTGATGTATGTCTTAACCAGACTGAAGAGGACTATATAGTCCTTAACTATGATGATCCTATAACCCGTGAAATGGCAAAGGATAAGAGAGTTAAAGCCAAAGTGATATATTTCAGCAGAACCTTTGAGTTTAAGGATTATTCTGAGGGAATATATCAAAAGGGCGACAGCATTTATCTAAAGGATAAGGGAGAGGTTAATAAGGTTATTGATATTAATGAGCTTATTCTCTTAGGCGGTCACAATATTGAGAATTATATGGCGGGAATTGCCATTACATATTACATGGGAATACCTATGGAAACAATAGTTTCCGTGTTAAGAACCTTCAAGGGAGTGGCGCATCGTATCGAGTTTGTCGATGAAGTAAATGGCGTTACATACTATAATGATTCTAAGGGAACCAATCCGGATGCTGCAATAAAGGGTATTCAGGCTATGAACCGAAGAACGGTACTTATCGGTGGTGGCTATGATAAGGGTGTTCCGTTTGATGAATGGATCAAAGCCTTTGATGGTAAGGTTAAAAAGCTGGTATTGCTTGGTCAGACGGCACAGCTCATAGCTGATACGGCTAAGAAATATGGGTTTAATGATATCATTTTTGTCGACAGTCTCAAGGAAGCGGTTTTAGTCTGTGCAAAGGAGGCAGAACCCGGAGATTCGGTTTTGCTCTCGCCTGCATGCGCAAGCTGGGGAATGTTTGATAATTATGAACAGAGAGGCGACATGTTCAAGGAGTTTGTCAGGGAACTCAAGAATTAATGTAAGGAGACGGGTTTATGGCGAAAAGACGTCCTGTTCCACTTAAAAATAGAAAAGCTATCCGTAAGCCGGTGCTGGAGAAACCGATATATTTTGATTTTCAATTTCTGTTTCTTGTATTGTTTCTGGTTGCGTTAGGTCTTGTTATGGTTTACAGCACCAGTTCATATACCGCTGATCTTAAGACCGGTAAACCGTATTATTACCTTCTGCGTCAGAGCATTTTCGGGGTTGCCGGAATAGCTGCGATGCTTTTGTGCTCCAGGATTGATTATCATATCTGGAAGCGTTTTTCCAAAATAATAATATTCGGTACGATAATTTTATTGGCAATAGTTCTTCTTATCGGTAAGTCTACTAACGGATCTACAAGATGGATACAGATAGGACCGTTACAGTTCCAACCATCAGAGCTTGCCAAGATCGCGATAATTCTTTTTACTGCTCATTTTGCAACAATTAAGGCGGCAAGGATCGGTGATTTCAGAATACTTGTCAATGTTGCGGTACTGCCGATGTTTGCAACGGCTCTTATAGCGGTGGAGAACTTAAGTACAGCAATAATATGCGCCGCAATAACATTTATGATCTTGTTTGTGACAAGTCCAAAGATCAAACAGTTTGCGCTTTTGGGAATAGGAGTTGTGCTTATTATGGGAATATTCCTTCTGGTTGCAAGCTATCGTATGCAGAGAATTAAGGTGTGGCTGCATCCTGAAAAATATGACGATGGTTATCAGACACTGCAGGCACTTTACGCGATAGGTTCAGGTGGAATATTCGGTAAGGGCTTAGGACAGAGTATTCAGAAATTAGGTTTTATACCCGAGTCGCATAATGATATGATCTTTTCGGTTGTATGCGAGGAGCTTGGACTGTTCGGCGCCGCATGTGTTATCGCGCTTTTTGCTTTACTGATCTGGAGATGCGTAATCATCGCAATGAGTGCGCCTGATCTTTACGGAGCTTTGATAGTAGTGGGTGTTATTACACATTTATCTGTACAGGTGTTAGTCAATATTGCGGTTGTAACTAATTCAATCCCACCGACAGGTGTTCCTTTACCGTTTATAAGTTACGGAGGTACAGCGCTTTTTTGTCTGTTAGTTGAAATGGGATTGGTTTTGTCTGTGGCTTCGAGAATACGAATACCTAAGGAATATTAAATATATGACACATTCTCTTATGAGTCTGCATATTATAATATATATGGACTGTATGGGATGTGGATTTTTTGAAGGCAATCAGTGTTAGGGAATCATCTTATTTGAAAGGAACAATAGAAATCCAGGGTTCCAAGAATACGGTGCTGCCGATAATTGCCGCGACGGTTTTGACGGATGGCATATCGGTTATTCATAATTGTCCTGATATTAAGGATGTTGAGGTTATGTGTGAACTGCTTCAATGTCTTAATATAAAAACCTGTTATAAGGATCATGTGCTTTCAATCGATACAAGAAAAGCACAGTATGCTATGCTTCCCTATGAGCTTACCGGAAAGCTTCGTTCTTCGGTGCTCATGCTTGGCGCTATGCTTGGCAGATGGGGCAGGGCAGAGATTGGTATGCCGGGAGGCTGTACCATAGGAACGCGTCCTATCGATATTCACCTTGAGGGCTTTAGCAGGATGAATGTTGATATATGTATGAAAGATCATCTTCTTTGCTGTGATTCTTTTTATCTGCAGGGATGTGATTTTCATCTGCGATATCCAAGTGTCGGAGCGACGGAGAACCTTCTGCTTGCGGCATGTGGAGCTAAGGGCAGGACGATACTTCGGGGAGCTGCAAAGGAACCGGAGATAATAGAACTGTGTAATTATCTGCAGTCTATCGGAGTTCTGATAGACGGTATCGGAAGTGATGTATTGGTAATAAAGGGTACTAAGTACCTTTGCTGCGCCGATTATATTAATGTCTATGACCGCATAGTGGCAGGTACATATCTTTTGATGGCCGCAGCTATTCCGTCGGAGCTTCTGCTTACCGGAATAGACGATATACATTACATAAAAAACATACTTAAGGTATGCGCGCAGTTGGGATTAAATGTTATAAGATTTGATCGCTGTCTTCATGTGTGGTCTAACGGAATAGTAGCACCGGGAAAGTTTGCTACGGGTATATATCCTGAATTCCCGACGGATCTTATGCCTGTTCTGATATCGGTTTTGCTGCGTGCGGGTGGTGACAGTCAGGTTACGGAGACTGTATTTGAAAACAGGTTTTCGGTTGTTGATGAGCTTAAAAAGCTTGACGGGAAATTATATGTTAAGGGCAATACGGTGTTTATTGAGAAAACGGATCAGCTCTGCGGGCACACAGTAAAAGCAACTGATCTTCGTCAGGGAGCGGCACTGATTGTTGCGGGTCTTATGGCATTTGGTTATACAACGATAACAGACACCTCGTATATAGATCGCGGATATGAAGATATTGTTGGTGATCTTAACAGGGTTGGTGCTGAAATAACTTACATTTAGGGTGTAATATGGCAGATAATAATGGAAAAGTAATAAAGTTTCAGAAACGAAAAACTCATATAGTATCGCTGATAGTTCTGGTTGTTTTGGTGATCGCCCTGATAATATTATTCACCTGCTTTAAGATCGATGATATCGAGGTGACAGGGAACAAACACTATACCAAAGAACAGATAATAGAGTTTGTTCAGAATGAAGGATATATAGATAACACAGTTTTACTGATGTTAAAAAATAAATTCAATCCGATCTCGGATATTCCGTTTATAGCAAAGATAGGAATTGATTATGAGGGACCTCATCAAATTACCGTGACGGTATATGAAAAGGCTATGGCGGGCTGCATTGAGTACATGGATCGCTATGTGTATTTTGATCAGGATGGATATGTTCTTGAGATATCACTTCAAAAATTATCAGATGCTCCATGTGTTAATGGTATGAGCTTTGAAAGTGTTGAACTTCATGAAAAGCTTCCGATCAAAGATAAGAAGAGATTTAAGCTGATATTAAAATTAACTCAGCTTATCAATAAATATAAACTTAAGATCGATTCGATCCAGTTTACCACGGATGATGAATTGGTTATGTATCATGACAATATCAGGATTGAGCTTGGAGATGGCAGTAATGTTGAGGTGCAGCTTATTGATCTTGACCAGATGCTTGACGGACTTTCGGGTAAAGCCGGTACACTTGATATGAGAGATTTCGATGCGGCGGCTAAAACTGCTTCATTTAAGGCGAAAAAATGAAATATAGTCTTGATATTTTCAACAAAAAACATTATTATATAGGTATGTATGTACTTATAATATAAGAAAATTTTTTATTAAGGAGGAAAATACCTTGCTTGAAATAAAAACATTGGAAGAAAAAGGACCTGCTAAGATACTTGTTATCGGTGTAGGTGGAGCTGGTAACAACGCAGTTAATCGTATGGTGGATGAGAATATCAATGGTGTTGATCTTGTAGCCATCAATACGGACAAGCAGGTGTTAGCAACATCTAAGGCACCTACAAAGATTCAGATTGGTGAGAAGCTTACAAAGGGATTAGGCGCAGGAGCCAAACCTGAGATTGGTGCAGGAGCTATTGAAGAGAATCGTGAAGAGATCACGGAGCTGGTTAAGGACGCAGATATGGTATTCGTTACTTGTGGTATGGGTGGCGGAACCGGTACAGGAGCAGCTCCTATAGTAGCAGAGATTGCTAAGAATCTTGGTATTCTTACAGTAGGTGTTGTAACAAAGCCGTTTTCTTTCGAAGGTAAACCTCGTATGAATAATGCCCTTGCAGGAATAGACAAGCTTAAGGGTAATGTAGATACATTGATAGTTGTTCCTAATGATAAGCTTTTGCAGATATGCGATAAGAGAACAACAATTCCTGATGCACTTAAGAAGGCTGATGAGGTATTACAGCAGGGTGTTCAGGGTGTAACAGATCTTATTCAGAGTCCGGGTATCATCAATCTTGATTTCGCTGATATCCAGTCAGTAATGAGAGATAAGGGTATTGCTCATATCGGTATCGGACGCGGAAGTGGAGAAGATAAGGCAGTTGAAGCTATCAAGCAGGCTATGGAGTCACCGCTTCTTGAGACAACAGTTTCAGGTGCAACAGATATCATCATTAACTTTGCAGGTAATATCGGTATGATAGAAGCTTATGATGCTGTTAATTATCTTACTGAGGCAGCCGGCGAGAATGTTAATATTATCTTTGGTACAGTTGATAATGAGACAATGGGTGATGAGGTTAGTATCACTATTATCGCAACAGGTATCGAGGCAGCAGCTAAGAAGGCATACGGAAGCTTTGCTCAGTCTTCAATGCCGGCATTTACAAAGCCTGTACAGCCACAGCCTTCTGTAGCACCGTCAGCACCTGCACAGCCTCATGCTCAGCAGCAGATGGTACAGCCGCTTCAGAATCAGGTTGCAGCGCAGAACGCTAATCCTGCTTCTTATGCACAGGCTAATAATTATCGTCCTGCAGGAAATCCGGCAGCAGCTAATCCGCAGCCGGCTTACAATCAGGTTAATCAGGCAGCACCTACATATAGCGGACAGCCTGTAGCAGCTCCACAGCCAAGACCTGCAGCAAAGCCATCATTCCTTAATGGCGCTCAGGGCAGCGCAGCTAATACGGGAGCATCAGCACCTGTAACTACTGCAAGACCTCAGGCACCTCGTCAGGAGTCAGATGGAAGTATTAAGATTCCGGAGTTCTTGAAGAGAAGATAATAACAGGCGGTTATTTTAACGTGAATAATTATGAACCGGTTCGTTGTGAACCGGTTCTTTTTTTGCGTTTGTATGGTACCTGTTTCGACTTTTTTTGAGCC